>NZ_JBHYVA010000030.1:0-10481 GCF_042750055.1 Streptomyces sp. NPDC059456 | reverse complement strand
TTATCACACTCTGGGGGTGTGTGTCTCTCTCTCACTCTTCACCCCCCACACACACACTCGCTGTTTGGCGCGCCCCGGTTCTCGCGGGGGCCCGAGCCGCTCTTCCTCCATCGTCCTCCCGCGGCCGGAAACCGGCCCTTCGGAAGAGGCGGATCGATCGTACGGACGAGACGTACGAGTCCTCGGGGCGGCGCGAGCGGCACCGGGGCCGGATCAACGCCCGCCCCGGGGTACCCCCCGAACGAAGGACCCCGTCCCCGCACGGCGGTGACGGGGCCGCCCCGCTTCCCACCCCACGCGGTGATCGCTACGCTACGTGCCGGTAACGAGTCGGAGCGGCCCGCGAAGGCGGGCCCGCGCAAGGGCGGGGACACAGCACCATGGCCGGGCAGAGCCGCCGCTCCTTCCTCACGCACCTCGTCGCGGCGCCGACGCTCGCCCTCGTCACCCGGGCCGGCGCCGACGCCCTCGCCCCGCAGTCCGCCCACGCCGTGGTCCCGACCCTGCCCGCCCCGGCCGATCTGGTCGACCTCGGCGACCTGTTCATCCTGGCCGGCGCCCCGACCTCCGCCCTGCTGGCGCTGTCCGTGGAGGCGGACGGAACCATCCGCTTCCGGCTGCCGCGCGAGGAGGTCGGCCAGGGCCTCACCACCGCCGTCGCCATGCTCGTCGCGGAGGAGCTCGACGCGCCGCTGGCCACCGTCCGCATCGAACTGGACGACGCTCGGCCCGAGTTGCTGTTCAACCAGCTCACCGGGAGCTCCAACTCCATCCGTTCCCTCTACGACCCGGTCCGGCAGACCGCCGCCACCGCCCGCGCCCGCCTGGTCGCCGCGGCCGCGCGCAGGTGGAACCTCGCCGCCTCCTCGCTGACCACCGCCGACGGCGCCGTACGGGCCCCCGACGGCCGCACCGCCGACTACGGCGGCCTCGCCGCGGCCGCCGCCGACCCCGCCCTGTCCGTCCCCGGCGCCACCCCGAAGCAGGCGTCGAAGCACACCCTCGTCGGCAGGGCCACCGGCCGGATCGACGCCCGCGCCATGGTGACCGGCGCCCAGCAGTACACCCTGGACCTCGACGTGCCCGGCGCCAAACCCTGCGTGGTCCGCCGCCCGCCCACCCTCGGCGGCAGCGTCACGTCCGTCGCCAACCTGGCCGCCGTCCGCGCCATGCCCGGCGTCCTGCACGTGGTCACCGTCCCGACCGGGGTCGCCGTCGTCGCCGAGACCTTCGGCCAGGCCCTCGACGCCAGGGCCGCCCTCCAGGTCACCTGGGGCCCCGGCCCCGCCGACCGGCTCTCCGACGAGCAGATCAGGGCCAAACTGCGCGCCGCCACCCCGCCGCTGCTCGTGCCGCCGCTGCTCACCCCCTACGTGGACGCCGAGTTCGACTTCGCGTTCGTCAGCCACGCCCCCATGGAGACCAACTCCGCCGTGGCCGACGTACGGGAGGACCGCGCCGAGATCTGGTCCGGGCTCAAGTCCCCGATCGTGGCCCGCGAGACGATCGCCGCCGACCTCGGGCTGCCGCTCGACAAGGTCACGGTGCACGTCGTCCAGGCCGGCGGCTCCTTCGGCCGGCGGCTCTTCTTCGACGCCGCGCTGGAGGCGGCCCGCGTGTCCAAGGCCTGCCGCCGCCCCGTCCGCCTCATGTGGACCCGCGTCGACGACACCCGGCACGGCCGGATGCGCCCCGCCACCCACCACAAGATCCGCGCCACCCACCTGCTCGGCGAAGTGCTCACCTTCGAGCACCGGGTGGCCGCCGCCGAGACCGACTTCCGGCACGGGCTCGGCGAGATCATCACCGCCACCGCCGCCAGTCTGCCGCTCGGCATCGGCAACGCGACCCTCGCACAGACCCTCTTCCTGACGACCGTGAAGTCCCCGTACCACTTCGGGCTCACCACCCAGGCGCTCACCGAGGTGCCCACCGGCATCCCGACCGGGTCGTGGCGCTCGGTGTACTCCGCCAACACCCGGGGCGCCGAGGAGATCGTGGTCGACGAGCTCGCGGCACGGACCGGCAAGGACCCGTACGCGTTCCGGCGCGCCTTCCTGAAGACATCCGCCCAGCGCGCCGTGCTCGACAAGGCGGCGGCCGAGGGACAGTGGGGACGGCCGATGCCGGCGGGCTGCGCGCAGGGCATCGCCTTCCACGAGGAGTACAAGTCCCGTACCGCCTGCCTGGTCGAGATCGATGCCCGCGACCGGGAACACGTCCGCGTCACCAAGGCCGTCATCGCGGTCGACGTGGGCCTGCCCGTCAACCCGCGCGGACTGGAGGCCCAGATGATCGGCGGACTCACCGACGCGATCTCCACCACCCTGAAGGCCGGGCTCCACCTGGACAAGGGGCTCCCGCGGGAGGGCCGTTACAGCCAGTTCCACTGGGCGCGGCAGCGCGACACCCCGCGCGACGTACGGGTCTTCGTGCTGCCGGCCACCGGTGCGGAGCCCGGTGGCGCGGGCGAGCTCGGCGTCCCCGCGGCGGTCGGCGCGATCGCCAACGCCTGGGCCAGGGCCACCGGTGGCACACCGCGCAGCTTCCCCCTCGACTTCGACGTCGATTTCACCCCCTACCCCCGTTAGCCGACCGCCCGGTTCAGGAGAGTCCGCCGTGCCCTCGCACACCTTCACCGTCAACGGGCGGAGCGTCACCGTGGACGCGCCCGACGACCTGCCCCTGCTGTGGGTGCTCCGCGACCTGCTCGGCGTGCGCGGCCCCAAGTACGGGTGCGGCGTCGACGTCTGCAAGGCCTGCACCAGCCACCTCGACGGAGCGGACATCCGCCCGTGCGTGGTGCCCGTCTCCGCCTGCCACGGGAAGACCGTGACCACCATCGAGGGGCTGGCGGACGGCGACGAGCTGCACCCGGTGCAGGAGGCCTGGCTCGAACAGGACGTCTCCCAGTGCGGCTTCTGCCAGCCCGGCCAGATCATGGCCGCCGTCGCCCTGCTGAAGCGCACGAGCACGCCCACCGACGAGGACATCGACTCGATCGCCAACATCTGCCGCTGCGGCACCTACTTCCGCATCCGTGAGGCCATCCGCAGCGCGGCCGCCCGGATGTGAGCGAGAGGGGGCCCCGGCGACTCCCCCGTCGACGCCGGGGTCCCCGACCGCTCGTGGTCAAACGTAGGCGGGCGCCGCCCGGTCCGCAGGGTCCGCCCTGCACAGCGACCGGGCGGTACGGGTAACACTGGGCACAGTGTGCGCGCCGCGTGACCGGGCGCGGGCGCGACCCGGACCGGAGGGAGCCCGTCATCTCGCACCACCCGATGCCGCCCGCTGCGACGCCGTCGGCCGCGGACCGCTCCCGCAGCCGGTCCGAGGACGTCCTCAAACTGCACCGGCTCGCCCACTCCGGCGGCTCGGCCGCACTGGTGCAGTGGCTCGCCGCCCGGCTGGGCGGCTGGACCGGCGTGGTCGAGGCCGGGGGTGCGGCCGGTCCGGAACTCGCCCTCCGCGGGGCCGCGGAGCTCAGCTCCCGCGGCGTGCGCTCGGCCGTCCTGCACGGCGAACGCTCGGCCGCGCTGCTGTTCGCGCTGGACGGGAGCCGCGCCCTGGCCGCCGTACTCGACCTGCCGCACCACCCCGGGGCGTCCGCGCTCCTCGGGGACGCCGCCGAGGTGCTGGCCCTCGTCCTGCGCGCCGAGGAGGCAGAGCGGCGCGAGGAGCGGGCCGAGCGCGCCGAATCACGGGCCCGCGAGGCCGTCCTGCACCTGCTGATGAACGGCAGGCTCTCCACCGCCCACCAGATCGCCGAGGCGCTGTGCCCCTCGCTGCCCGATCCGATGCGGATGTACGTCGTGGAGTGCCGGGCCGGTGCACGCGGCGAGGTGGCCCGGCTCTGCGCGGAGCTGACGGGCGGCCGGGCCTGGACCGTGCGCTGCCCGGTGTACGTGCGCCACCTCATCGCCCTGGTCCCCGCGGGACCCGCCGCACCGGCCGGGGCCGGCGGCGGGCACGACCCCCTCGCCGAGGCACTGGTGGGGCAGGCCCGGGACCGCGCGGTCGGGGTCAGCGGCCACCTGTGGCTGCGCGAGGCCCCGGCCGCCTACACCCAGGCCTTCCACGCCCTGGCCGTCGCCCGCGGCCGCGCCGGGCGGCACGCCCGCTTCGGCCCCGGGCCGGAGCTGGAGCTGGCCGCGCACACGGCAGGGACCCGCTGGGCCGGGGCGCTGCTCGCGCCGCTGCACACGTACGAGCCGCGCCGCCCGCAGGACCCCGGCGCGCAGGAGCTGCGGGCCACCGCCCACGCCTGGCTGAACTTCGGCTCGCATGCGACGCGGCTGCTGAAGGTCCACCGCAACACCCTGGCCACCCGGCTGCGCCTGATCGAGTCGGTGCTCGGGGCGGACCTCGCGCGGCTGCCCGACCAGGCGGTGCTCTCGCTCGCGCTGCGGCTGACCCCGGGCGGAGGGGACACCTCCCCGGCCGGGGCGGCCGGCGGTCTGTGCGGTCCGGACGGTGCGGGCGGTCTGCACGGTCCGGACGGTGCGGGCGCGCTGGACGCCGTACTGGGCCACCCCGACCTGACGGCCTGGGCCCGCGCCCACCTGGAGCCGCTGACCGGGCCGGACGCGCCGCCCGGCGCCCGCGAGACCGTGCGGGCCTGGCTGCGCAACGACGCCCACCTGGTGCCGACGGCGGCCGCACTCGGCATCTCGGTGCCCGGCACCCGCAAGCGGCTGACCCGGATCGAGGCCCTGCTGGAGCGTTCGCTGCTGCAGTCGCCGAGCGCCCGCCACGACCTGTGGCTGGCCCTGCGGGCCGAGGAACTGGCCGGGTCCACCGTATGACACAGCATCAAAACGGGGCATAGTGCATGAAATATGCACGATCATGCCGGGATGAGGCGTATCAATCTGAAGCGCGTGCTGGTGGGTGAACCGCTCGACACCGCACGACTGGGCGAGACCCTGCTGCCCAAACGGCTCGCGCTGCCGATCTTCTGCAGCGACCCGCTCTCCTCGGTGGCCTACGCCACCGAGGAGATCCTGCTGATCCTCGCCCTCGGAGGTGTCACGCTGCTCCACCTCACCTGGTACGCGGCCGCCGCCATCGTGTTCCTGATGATCGTGGTCGTCGCCTCCTACCGGCAGACCTGCCACGCCTATCCCGGCGGTGGCGGTGCCTACGTCGTCAGCTCCGAGAACCTCGGCCAGACCGCCGCCCTGACGGCCGCCAGCGCCCTGCTCGTCGACTACGTGCTGACCGTCGCCGTCTCCGTCGTCTCCGGCGTCGACGCGATCACCTCGGCCATCCCCTCCCTCAGCGACCACGAAGTCGCACTGTCGGTGGGGTTCGTGGTGCTCCTGATGCTGATGAACCTGCGCGGCGTACGGGAGTCGGGACGCATCTTCGCCGTTCCGACCTACGGCTTCGTCCTCGTCATCTACCTCATGTTCGCCGTCGCGGCGGTCCGCCTCGCCACCGGCGAGACCATCCACGCCGAATCGGCCGACCTCCCGATCATCCCCGAGGGCACGTTCACCGGCCTCGGCCTGGTCCTCCTCGCCCTGCGGGCCTTCGCCTCCGGCTGTACGGCGCTCACCGGCGTCGAGGCGATCAGCAACGGCGTGCCCGCCTTCCGCAAACCCAAGAGCCGCAACGCCGCGAACACCCTGGCCGCGATGGGCGCCCTCTCGGTGACCATGTTCCTCGGCATCACCGTCCTCGCCATGGTGTACGAGGTGCACGTCGCCGCCGACCCGACGGAACTGGGCCTGCCCCCCGGCACCCCGATGTCCACCGCGCTCGCCCAGATCGGCCGCGCCACCTTCGGGAACTGGCACTTCCTCTTCTACCTGCTCCAGGCCGTCACCGCGGGCGTGCTGATCCTCGCCGCGAACACCGCCTTCAACGGCTTCCCGATGCTGGCCTCCATCCTGGCCAGGGACCGGTACGCGCCCCGCCAGCTCTTCAACCGCGGTGACCGGCTCGTCTACTCCAACGGCATCGTGCTGCTCGCCCTCGCCGCCGTCGCCCTCATCGTGGCCTTCGACGCCCAGCTGACCCGCCTCATCCAGCTCTACATCATCGGCGTCTTCGTCTCCTTCACCCTCTCCCAGGCGGGCATGGTCCGGCACTGGCGACGGGTACTCGCCGCCCCGGACACGCCCCGGGACCAGCGCATCCACATCCACCGCAGGCTGGCGATCAACGCGGTCGGCGCCACCCTGACCGCCGTCGTCCTCGTCATCGTCCTGCTCACCAAGTTCACCCACGGCGCCTGGCTGGTCGTCATCGCGATGCCGGTGCTGTTCGTGGGCATGAAGGGCGTCCGCCGGCACTACGACCGGGTCTCCGCCCAGGTCGCCGTCGCCCCCGGGATCAAACCGCGCAAACCCTCCCGCCACCACGTGCTCGTCCTGGTCGCCAACGTGCACGCCCCGACGCTCAAGGCGCTCGGCTACGCACAGGGACTGCGCCCGGACACCCTGACCGCCGTCACCGTCGCGGCCGACGAGGAGGACGCGCGCCGGCTGCGCGAGGCCTGGGCGGAGCACGACCCGGGCGTCCCGCTGAAGATCCTGCACTCCCCGTACCGGGAAGTGGTCGGTCCGGTCCTCGCCCACGTGCAGGAACTGGCCGCCGCCGAGGGCACGGACGTGCTGTCCGTGGTGATCCCCGAGTACGTGGTGGGGCACTGGTGGGAGCAGCCCCTGCACAACCAGAACGCGTTCCGGCTCAAGGCCCGGCTGCTGTTCACCCCGGGGGTGGCGGTGATCGACGTACCGTACCTGCTGGAGTCGGCCCGGCCGGCCGTACCGCCCGAGCCGGCGCGGGCGACGCAGTAGCCCCCCGCTCACCCGCTCCGACGCGCGCCGCGGCCGCCCGGAGGCTTCGCGTCGCCCGGTGTACCCGGTGTACCCGGTGCGGTGGACGCGGCCGTCGCGGCCGGCGTGCCCGCGGCCCGCTGGACCACCGCCGCATGGGCCAGCGCCAGCTCCACCACGTGCGCCGGGTCCGACAGCATCCGGCCCGTCAGCTGCTCCAGGCGCCGCAGCCGGTTCGAGACGGTGTTGCGGTGGCAGTACAGCCGCTGGGCGGCGTACGTCGTCGAGCCCCGGCAGGTCAGCCAGGTGCCCAGCGTGGTCAGCAGCACCCGGCGGTCCTCCGCGGGCAGCGCCAGCACCGGGCCCAGCACCACCTGCCGCAGCCGCCCAGCGAGTTCGGCCTGCGAGGCGACCAGCGCCGTCGGCAGCCGCTCGTCCAGCAGGGCGGTGCACGGACCGCCGGAGGCCGGGACGGTGCGCAGCGCCAGCGCCGCCAGCCAGCGCGCCCTGGCCAGGTCGCCGGGGCCCTCCACGACCGGGCTGACCCCGGCCCGGGCCCCGAGCGGGCCGAGCAGCTCCCGTAGGGACTCCAGCGGATGGTGGCCCAGTTCCACCAGGCCGGTCTCCCCGTCGGCGCGGATCCGCCACAGCACGCGCGGGCCGTCGGCGGCCGGCTCGCCGCCGACCCGGCCGGCTCCGGCGGGGCCCGCGGTGCCGCCGGGGGCGAGGACGACGACCGCGAACCGGCCGTGCTCGGGAAGGCCCAGCTGCGCCGCGGCCTCCGAGACCGCGGGGCCGTCCGCGGGGCCCGCACCGTCGAGCAGCGCGTCCAGCAGCGCCGCCCGGCGCTCCCGGTCGCGGTCGCAGCGCGCGGCCTCCGTGCGCCGGTACGCGTCGGCCACCGCGTCCGTCAGCTGGTCCAGTACGTCCCACAGCACGGCCGCGGCCGGCAGCAGCCGCGGCAGCGCCGCCGGGTCGTGCACGGCCACCGCCTCGTGGAGGTCCTGCCACACCAGGCGGCCGCCGCGCCGGTAGGTGCGCAGCAGCGAGGCGAGCGGCAGGCCCTGTTCGGCCCGCAGGGCGCCGGTGGCCCGGGCGTCGGCCAGCTCCACGGGCAGCCCGCGGACGCCGCGGACCAGGCCCTCCACCGACTGGCGCAGGTTGTGGTGGATCCGCTCGCGCAGCTCGGCCCGCCCGAGCAGGGCGGCGTACGCGGGATCCTCGGCCAGCGTCCGGTCGGCGAGCCGGTCCGCCGTCACCGCGATGCGGCGGGACAGGTCCTCTCGTATCTCCTCGATGATCCGCTCCATGACGGGCAGGGTGACACGGGGGAGGGGGCGGTGGGGAGGGCCCGGACCGTACCGCGTCCGCTCGCGTGTCCGAACCACTGCATGCGCACGGCTCCGGAGCCGTGCTCCGCCCGCCACCCCGGCCGCCCCGGCGGACACCGGGGCGCTGCCGGCGTCGCCCGATCCTTACCAGGTGGAGGGGCTCGGCGCCACGATGGTCGGACGTCTCCTCCCGCAGCGCCCCGCGCACTGGCTATGGTGCGGCCGGGGGAGTACCGGCACGACGCGAGGGGGCGGAGGAGACCGTGGAGAGCACCGAGGGCACGCGCGACGGCATCCGGTGGCTGGCGGACTGGGACGGCTGGTACGTCGGCCTCACCTTCGCCCGGGGCATACCACCGGGCGAACTCGCGCTGCGCCTGGGCGCGGTGCCGGGCGTCCGGCCCGGCCCGCTGGGCGCACGGGACGCCTGGAGCCTGGCCGCCGAGACGATGGACGGCGACGGAGTCGCCCGCGTCGGGAGCTGGGCGGGCTGGTCCTTCGCCGTCGAGCACGGCCTGCCGGCCGGCGCGGAGCGGCTGGCCGAGGTCTCCCGGTCCGGCGCCGAGGCCGTCCACCTCGACCCCCAGCCGGACCACCCGCCCCGGCAGTTCGCGTACGCCCGGGACGGCGAGGTGGTGTGCTGCTTCGGACTCGGCGAGGAGTGCTGGCGCGGCGGCCGCCGGCCCGACTTCCTGCTCCCGGAACTCGTCGCCGCCGGGCTCCTCGAACCGGACGGCACCCACGCCGGCCCCGGGGACGAACCCGGCGCGGACCGTGACCGCCGCACCCTCGCCGTCCTCGAACACCGCTTCGCGCTCTCCCTGCCGCGCCGCCTGATCGAGGAGACCCCGCTCCCGGCCTTCGTGACGTGCACCCACTAGCAGCCGTGCACCCCGGCCCGGTCGGAACCGGGGCGAGCGGGGGCGGGGCGTGGTGATCTCAGGTCCGGACGTGCGCGAGTCAACTGGGATTGCGGGCGCCGAGCGACTTTCATGGGGGTGCCAGGACTCGTACCGGAGCAGGGGGAGTATGCATGGGCACCGACGGAAGCCAGAAGGACAGCGCACCCACCCTGATCGGTTCCGTGCAGCGGGCGCTGCGCCTGGTCGAGGCGATGTACGCCGAGGACGGGGCGACGGCGAAACGGCTCGCGCGGGTCACCGGGATTCCCCTGCCCACCGTGTACCACCTGCTGCGCACCCTCAGCCACGAGGGGTACGTCGAGCGCGAGGGCGGCTCCTTCCGGCTCTCCGGCCATCTTCCGCTTGCTTCGTGAACTGCCCGTGCGCGCCCGCGCGTCCGGCGGCCGTGATCAACATTCGTGATCAGAAGTCGACTGGTTCCGGCCAAGCTGCCACGCTGTTCTGTGCATGTTCCCGCGGAAAATGCCAGAAGCCCCTTCCGCGCTGTGGAACGTGAGTAAGTTCCCTCCTGTCGCGCCGTAGACCGTGCACTTCGCACGTCTGGCCGGGAGGGGAGCCCGCGTGCCCGGGATCGACGAATGCCTGCTCGAAGCCATGGCCCTGCCTGGTGCGCGGGGGGCCGCGCTGGTCGACTGGAGCAGCGGACTGGCCCTCGGTACCGCCGGGGACTCGCCCGTCGGCGACCACGAGACCACCGCCGCCGAGACCGCCGAGCTGGCCCGGGCCGCCGCCGAATACGAGTCCTTCGCCCAGCCGGCGACGGACCCCGCACCGGGTGAGGTCCTGGGCCAGCCCGTGGAGGACCTGATCGTCACCACACGCACCGGATACCACGTCCTCCGCTTCGTCGAGACCAGCTTCGACAGCAGCGTCTTCCTCCACCTCTGGCTGGACCGCACCGACGGCAACCTCGCCCTCGCCCGGCACAGACTGCGTGCCCTCGCCGAGGAGCTGGTCCTCAGATGAACGGCACCCAGGTGGGTGGCCTCGCCACCGTCGCCGTCTCCCCGCTCCTGACCCGGCTGGCCGCCGAACGCGCCACCGGCGCCCTGCTCCGCGACCGCGGCACCCTCTTCCTGGAGGACGGCCGAATAGTCCACGCCGAGAGCCCGGCCACCCCCGGCCTCGACGTCCTGCTCACCACCGGCGGCGGCCTCGCCCCCGAACGCTGGCGCGAGGCCGTGGACCGGGCCGGCGCCCACCGCCAGGTCGCCCGCTTCCTCGTCGACAGCGGGGGCCTGGCCGGAGGCGAACTGGAGATCTGCCACCTCGCCGCCATCTTCGACGCCGCCTTCTTCGCCCTGTCCCCGGGCACCGGGCCCTCCCGGTTCCGCCGCGGCGCCACCCACTGGATCGGCTCCGTCCGCTCGGTCCCGGCCGCCGCCGTCGAGCGGGAGACCCGCCGCCGGCGGGAGCTGCTCGACGCGGTGTGGCCGTACCCG
>NZ_JBHYVA010000029.1:26551-27486 GCF_042750055.1 Streptomyces sp. NPDC059456 | reverse complement strand
GCACCGGCCCGGTCGGCTCCGCCGGCCCGGTCGGCCCCACCGACCCCGCCGGCCCGCACGGCACGCACGGGCCGAGCCACCCCGCCGGCGCCACCGGCACGCACGGGCCGACCGAGCCCGCAGGTCCCGCCGGCCCCGCCAGCCCCACCGCCCCAGTCAGCGGCGCCGATCCGGTCGGCCCCGCCGGCCCGCACGGCACGCACGGGCCCAGCCACCCCGTCGGCACGGCCGGCCCGGGCGGCACGCACGGCACGCACGGGCCGAGCGGCCCCGTCGGCGCTGCCGGGCCGGGCGGGTCCGTCGGGGCGGCCACTCAGCTCGGTCTGTTCACCGCCGACGGGCTCATACGGGCCCACGTGCGCCGGGACACCGGCGCCTGGCATCCGCCCACCGACATCCACCGCGCGTACCTGCGCTGGGCCGCCACCCAGCGCGACTGGGGCCCCGACGAGCGCCGCAAGGACAACGGCTGGCTCGGCGCGCAGGAGTGGCTCTACGCCCGGCGCGGCCCCGACCGCGCCACCATGACCGGCTTCGCCGACGACGTCCTCGGCACCCTCGACCGGCCGAAGAACCCCGCCGCCCGCGACGCGGCGGCCGCCACCCGTTCGGCCCCCTTCGGCCTGCTGGTCGGCTGGGAGCCCGCACTGGTCCTCCAACTCGCCACCGAGTGCGCCGCGCAGAGCCACGGCCACCCCGGCGCGTACCTCACCGCCGGAGCCTTCGCCGTGATCGTCCACGGCCTGACCCGCGGCGACTCCCTCGACGCGGCCATCCAGCGCACCCTCGGCCTGCTCGGGTCCCGCGCCGGCCACCAGAGCGTCACCGACGCCCTCCAGCGTGCCGTCGCGGCCGTCCCGCAGGGCCCGCCCTCCCCCGGATCCGTCGCGCGGGGCCCCCCCCCCCGGGGGGGGGGCCGGGGGCGGGGGCCCCCC
>NZ_JBHYVA010000029.1:0-26541 GCF_042750055.1 Streptomyces sp. NPDC059456 | reverse complement strand
CCCGGGGGGCCGCGGCGCCCGGCCCGCGGGGCCCCCCCGCCCCCGTACCCGTCGCCGGCCTCGCCTCCGGGGGGGGGGTGCACGGTGCCGAGGGCCACGCCGAGGCCGCCCTGGCCGTCGCCGTCTACTGCGCGCTCGTCGCCGAGGACGTCCCGCACGGCCTGCGCCTCGCCGTCACCCACGCGGGCGACCCCGGCGCCGCGGGCGCCCTCTGCGGCGCACTGCTCGGCGCCCTGCACGGCGAGACCGCCCTCCCGGGCGGGTGGCTCGCCGTCCTCGAAGGCCGCGCCACCCTGCTGGAACTCGCCGACGACTTCGCCCTCGAAATGACCCAGGGCCCCTCCCTGCACGGCCCGGCCGCCCCGGAGACCACCGCCGGCTGGACGGCCCGCTATCCCGTCGGCTGACGCCCCCTCAACATTGCGCCGCGCAGGCCGTAGCGTGGCCCTTCGCCGACCCCGGGAACCACGGAGGTGCCCTCAGCCATGCGGATCGCCACGACCATCTTCCTGACCGACCACACCGTCTCCCCCGTCCGTCTCGCCCGCGCCCTCGAAGAGCGCGGGTTCGCGGGGCTCTACCTCCCCGAGCACACGCACATCCCGGTCTCCCGCGACACCTCCGCGCCCATGGGCGGCGACCTCCCCGAGGTGTACGGGCGCACCCTCGACCCGTTCGTCGCCCTCGGCCAGGCCGCCGCCGTGACCGAGCGCCTCGCCCTCGGCACCGGCATCACCCTGGTCGCCCAGCACGACCCGATCGACCTCGCGAAGCAGATCGCCACGCTGGACCACCTCTCCGGCGGCCGCTTCACCCTCGGGATCGGGTACGGCTGGAACGTCGAGGAGGCCGCCGACCACGGCGTCGACTGGCGCACCCGCCGCGAGCTCGTCCGGGACCGGATGGCCCTGATGCGCGCCCTGTGGGCTCCGGAACCCACCGCGTACGTCGGCGAGTTCTGCACGGTCCAGGCCAGTTCGGCGCACCCCAAGCCGGTGCAGCCGGCGCGCGAACTCGGCCCCGGCCACCCCCTGCACGGCCCCCGCACCCTGATCGGCGGTGCCGCCGGCCCGAAGCTGTTCGCCGCCATCGCCGACCACGCCGACGGCTGGCTCCCGATCGGCGGCGGCGGGCTCTCCGAGTCGATGCCGGTGCTGCGCCGGGTCTGGGAGACCGCGGGCCGCGACCCGAAGGACCTCCAGGTGGTCCCGTACGCGGTCCGGCCCAGCCCGGGCAAGCTCGGCCACTACGCCGACCTGGGCATCGAGGAGGTCGTCCTCCAGCTCCCGCCGGCGCAGGAGGACGAGATCCTGCGCGTGCTGGACGACTACGCGCAGTACCTCTGAGCCGCCGATCCACTCGGCCAATTCACTCGACGCGGGCCCGGGACCGGCGCGACCATGACCCCGAGAGGGGGCTGATCCACATGCCGGGCCAGCGCAAACGCAAGCGGAGCAGGGAGCGGGCCCAGCGCCGGCTACGGGACGTACCGGGCCGCTGGGAACCGCTGTTCTCGACCCGGGACCAGGGGGAGCTGAAGGAGTACCTCCGCCGCCTCTACGCGGAGGGCCGGGGGATCGACCCGGAGCACGTGCGCATCGACATGTTCTGCGGCCGCCTCGTGCATCCGACCACGCACCGGGTCAGCGTCTTCGTCCCGGAGGGGCCGGCATGAGCGAGTGGAGCCACTGGTGGGAGCGGCTGCCGGCGGGCGTCCGCACGCAGATCGACGGGTACGTCCTCCAGGACCGCTTCATGCAGGCGGTCCGGACGGCCTGGGAGGCCGGCCGCGCGGGCGGACTCGGCCTCGCGCACGCCCAGTTCCTCGTCGGCGACCGCTACCGGCACTTCGGCGACCGGATCGCCCGCACCCCCGACTGCCCGGTCGACCTCGACTCCCTGACGGCCCGCGCCGCCGGGCTCCCGGGGCGCGTGGTGGCGGTCGAGGCCGTCTGGGACGGGGACACGGTCCACGACTGGTTCGTGATCCTGCTGGCCGTCACCGCCGGCCCGCCGGGCGAGCACGAGCTGGCCACCGTCCACCGGGACGCAGCCCTGCGCACCCTCGGCGACGGCGCCCCGGGTCCCGAACCGTCCGCGACGGTGGCCACCCGCGCCGGCACGGCCCTGGCGGCCCGCCTGGGCGTCCCCTTCCACTTCGCCAGCCCCCACACCCCGAACGACAACGCCCCCCGTTGGCGGCCCTGACGTCGGGCGGCGCGGCGCGCTCAGTCCGCGATGCGTCGCACGGGCTGCCCCGTGATGCGGCCGATGGCCTCGAAGTCCGCGTCCTGGTGGAGGACGGTCAACTTGTGGTGCTGTGCGATGACGGCGACGAGCAGGTCCACCGGGCTCGCGCACCGGTGGCAGCCTTCGCCGGCCATCCTCTGCTGGAGTGCCGAGGCGTCCTCCCAGACGGAGTCGCGGGCCACGAAGCGCGGGAAGGTCTCCCGCAGCAGGCCTCCGCCTCGTAGTAGGCCGGGCGGCCCCCGACGGCACGCAGGAACTCCTGGCGCACCGGTTCGCACAGCACCGCCGCCTACACTCCCCCCGTGATCACTTCCGGTACCCATGTCCGCATCGCCCGGCCGTCGCTCGATCTGGAGGCCGCCGAGCGGTTCTACGTCGGGGGGCTCGGGCTCGGGGTGCAGTGGCGCAGTGCCGGTGCGGGGCCCGGGGAGCACGAGCTGTTGATGGTGGGGCCCGCCGACGGGGGGTGGCACTTCGAGCTGACCCGCGATCCCCGCAACCCCGTCGCGCCGTCGCCCACCGTCGACGACCTGTTCGTCGTCTACCTCGGCGAAGCCCCCGACGACGCCCTCGTCCGGCGGCTCGTGGAGCACGGCGGGACGCGGGTCGCCGCGCACAACCCGTACTGGGACGAGCACGGGGTCACCGTCGCCGACCCCGACGGCTACCGCCTCGTCCTGTGCTCCCGCACCTGGGGCTGAGCCGCTACCGCGCCGGCCAGAACTGGGCCAGTGCCGCCTCCTTGTACGGGGCCGGGCTCACGCTCAGGTCGCCCGCGAACGGCCGGTCCAGCGCCATCACCAGCAGCAGGCTGAAGCCGATCAGCCCGGCCACCGCCGAGACGAACAGCAGCTGCATCTTCAGGCTGCGCAGGCCGAACAGGAAGGTGAGCGGGAGGATCACGAGCGCGCCCCCGTACACCAGGACCTGGAGCAGCACCGGCAGGGACGTTTCGGCCATCGAGATGCGGGCCCGGCGTTGCGCGGCGACGTCGTTGATGCGGCCGACGGCCTGCTCGTAGAAGGTCTGGCTGCGGGTACCGCTGGGCTCGTACGCCTGGAACGCCCGGTAGAGGCCGTGGGTCTGCTCGGCGGTCGCGTCGTAGCTGGGGACGCCGTCGCGCATCCTGGGCCACTGCACTTCGACGACGGCGTGTACGTAGTCGCCCACCGCCCGCTCCACGCGGGCGCGTTCGGCCGGCGGGAAGGCCTCGGCGCTGCGCACCACGAGGGCCAGGTCGGTCGCCTCGGTCGCGACGACGGTCTCGGTGTTCTCCAGCTGCGTCCAGAGCGTGACGACGACGAAGGCGAGGATGATGCCGTAGATCGCGCCGAACATGCCGAGGGCCACCCCGACCATCTCGTTGTGTTCGCCGCCGGCCAGGTGCGGGAAGCGGCGGCGGGCGGCGAGGCTGCCGCCCACGGCGAGCGCGACGAAGCCGCCGACGAGGAGGACGCCGAGCGTGAAGGTGCTGAAGGTGTTGAGCAACCAGAGGATCATGGGCTGCTCAACGATCGACCCCCCGTGAAGGCCCGGCGTGGACCGCCACCCGCCCGGTCGGTCAGTGGACCGCGGGGGGCTTCGGGAGGCCGCTGCTCAGGGCGGTGCCGGCGCCGGTGAGGGAGGCGTCGGTGGCCTTGGTGGCGGAGCCGGCGGCGGAGGCGGTCACGGCGAGGGCCGTCTTCGTGTCGTCCACGGCCTGGCCGGGGTGGTTGGCGATGTGGCCGATGCGCTGGGTGACGGGCTGCCCCTCGATGGTCGGGCCGTCGGCGTGGGCGGCGACGGGGGTCAGGGCGAGGGCGGCGCCGCTGGTGAGGACCAGGGCGGTGAGGCGGCGCTTCATGGCGTTCATGCCGTGCAGAACGACCCGGCGGCCCCCCGGGTCACCGCCCCGCCCCACTTCGGGTGACCGCCGGGCCCGCCGGGTCAGTCCTCGACGACCAGGGCCGGGGTGGACTTCGTCAGGATCTCGCCGCGGAAGAAGGCCGGGCTGCGGCGTGCGGTGACCAGCATGATCACCAGGCCGAGGGCGAGCAGGCCGACGCCGATGACGAAGACGCTGCCGACGCCGAGGACGGTGGATCCGGAGCCGTACGACGGGTTCCACATGTCGACGAGGGTCTTGAGGAAGACGCCGGCGAGGAGGAGTCCGCCGAGGACCGGGAAGACGCCCTTGAAGAAGAGGTCCCGTATGGAGCGGCGCAGCTCGCCGCGGAAGTACCAGGCGCAGGCGAAGGCCGTCAGCGAGTAGTAGAAGCAGATCATCAGGCCGAGCGCGAAGATCGTGTCGGTCAGGACGTTCTCGCTGACCAGGGTCATCACGGTGTAGAAGGCGCCGGTGGCGGCGCCCGCCATGACGGTGGCGCGGCCCGGGGTCTTGAAGCGCGGGTGGACCTTGGCGTAGGAGGCCGGGAGGGCTTCGTACGTGGACATGGCCAGGACGGTGCGGGCGACCGGGATGAACGTGGTCTGGAGCGAGGCGGTCGCCGAGGCCAGGACCGCGACGAAGAGCAGGATGCCGAGCACGGGGCCCATGACCGGGCCGGCGAGGGCGGCGAAGACGTTGCCGGAGGTCTGCGGGTTGCCGAGGCCGAGGCCGGCGGTGCCGGAGCCGACGGCCATCTGGGCGGCGACGCCGGTGGCCAGGTACGAGCCGACCAGGACGACCATCGCGATGAGGGAGGCGCGGCCGGGGGTCTTGGCGGAGCCGATCGTCTCCTCGTTGGCCGTCAGGCAGGTGTCCCAGCCCCAGTACATGAAGATCGAGAGGGAGAGTCCGGCGGTGAAGGCGCCCATGGACTCGACGGCGAAGGGGTTCATCCACTGCCAGGAGAAGTCCAGGCCGGTGTCGAAGCTGCCGGCCGAGGCCTTCTGGAGGGCCATCGCGACGAAGAGCGCGAGGACGGCGAGCTGGAGGCCGACCAGGGTGTACTGGACGCCCTTGGTGGCGGTCATGCCGCGGTAGCTGATGGCGGTCGCGGCGGCGATGAGGGTCAGGCAGGTGGCGATGTGGACGAGTTTGCTGTCGTCCAGGGCGGCGATCGACGGGTTGCCGGTGATCTCGCCGGCCAGCAGCCAGAAGTAGGAGGTCGCGACGCCCGCCAGGTTGGACAGCACGATGATCGTGGCGATCACCAGGCCCCAGCCGCACATCCAGCCGATCCGCGGGCCGAAGGCCTTCACGGTCCAGGTGAAGGAGGTGCCGCAGTCCGGGACGGCCTTGTTGAGCTCGCGGTACGCGAAGGCGACGAGCAGCATGGGCAGGAAGCCGGCCAGGAAGACCGCGGGCATCCGGACGCCGACCTCGCCGGCGGTGGAGCCGAGGGTCGAGGTCAGGCAGTAGACGGGGGCGACGGTGGAGATGCCGATGACGGCGCTTCCCACCAGGCCCACGGAGCCCTTGCCGAGCCCCTTGCCCCGCACTCCGCCGGGGGCCTCGCCGGCCGCGCCGCCGGCGACGCCGTTCACCGTGTCCGCGACCCGAGGCCGATCGTCCAGCTGTGTCATGGGTCAGGACGTTAGAGGCTGCGTTTTCCATATCCGGGGGGTTTGAGTCCGAGCGGCTACCGGCGGGAACACCTTCGAATCCAGAGCACACGGCGGTTCATTAACACTTAATGCAAGGTTCATGCGCGCATCCGCCCCCTGCTCAACAGGGGGCGGACATCGTGTTCCGGAATGCGGAAACCGCAGCGGTACCCCTTTTGTACCGATCTGAACTTTCCCGTGTGACCTGAGTCTCAGGTCGTCCAGACGATCGACTGCACCTCGCTGTACGCGTGCAGTGCGTACGAGCCCACGTCCCGCCCGACTCCCGACCGCTTGAAGCCGCCGAACGGCGCCTCCATGTTCCGGCCGATCGTGTTCACGCCGACCCCGCCCGCGCGGAGCCGGCGCGCCACCCGGAACGCGCGGGCCGCGTCCCCGGACCACACGTAGCTCAGCAGGCCGAAATCGCTGTCGTTGGCCAGCCGGACCGCCTCGTCCTCGCCCCCGTCGAACGGCACGACCACCACCACCGGGCCGAAGATCTCCTCCCGGACCACCCGCATGTCGTTCGTGCAGTCCACCAGCAGCGTCGGCGCCACGTAGAAACCGCGGCCCTCCCCCACCACCGGACGCTCGCCGCCGTACGCGATCCGCGCGCCCTCCTTGCGGCCGAGCTCGACGTACGACTCCACCCGGTCCCGGTGCGCCGCGGAGATCACCGGGCCGACCACCGTGCCCGCCACCGCCGGGTCGCCGACCTTCATGAAGGCCAGGTAGCCGGTCAGCTTCTCGACGAGCCGCTCGTAGACCGACCGGTGGACGATCACCCGGGTCGGTGCCGTGCAGATCTGGCCGCTGTAGAAGGAGAAGGTGGTGCCGATCCCCGTCACCGCCGCGTCCAGGTCGGCGTCCCCGAAGACGATCGCCGCACCCTTGCCGCCCAGCTCCATCAGCTGCCGCTTCATCGAACGGCCGCAGACCTCCGCGATGCGCTGCCCGACGCCCGTGGATCCGGTGAACGACACCATGTCCACGTACGGGGAGTCCACCGCGGCCTCGCCGACCTCGACCGAGGCACCGCAGACCACGTTGACGACACCGGCCGGGGCGCCCGCCTCGTGCAGGGCCTCGGCCATCTTGAACACCGACAGCGGGTCCTGCGGCGCCGGCTTGACCACCACCGTGTTGCCCATGGCCAGGGCCGGGGCCACCTTGCCCGCCGGGTTCGCCCACGGGTTGTTGTACGAGGTGATGCAGGTGACCACGCCGACCGGCTGGCGCACCTCCAGCGCCCCCAGGATGCTCGCCTTCCCCATCGGCCCGGCCTCGGTGACCTGCGGCGCCAGCCCGCGCTCGACCGGTTCGAGGGCGCCCTTCGCGTACCGCCGGAAGCGGGCGACCCCGACCCCGACCTGCATGCCGCGCGCGATCCCGGTCGGCGCGCCCGTCTCGGCCCGGGCGAGGGCCGACCACGGCTCGTACTCGCGCTGCATGATGTCCGCGGCCCGGTCCAGGATCGCCGCCCGCTGCTCGGGGGGCGTACGGGACCAGCCCTCGAAGGCGTCCGCCGCGGCCCGCGCCGCCTCCTCGACCTGGCCGCGCGAGGCCTCGGGCGCCAGCCCGACCACCGTCTCGTCCGCCGGGTTGACCACCTCGTAGTGACCGCCGGCCGGCTCCACCCACTCGCCGCCGATGTACAGCCCCTGCCGCGGGGTCCCGCTCATCGCGTGCTCACCGTCCTCGTGTCGCGGCCCGAGCGGAGCACGGTCCCGGGGACCGCCCCCGTGACCCGGTCGTCGCGGATGGTCTCGACGCCGTTGACGCGTACGGACACGATCCCGATCGCCCGGGCGTCCAGGCGCGGGCTGTCGCCCGGCAGGTCGTGGACGAGGGTGGCCGGGCCGGCCTCGATCCGCTCCGGGTCGAAGAGCACCAGGTCCGCGTGGAACCCCTCGGTGATCCGGCCGCGTTCGCGCAGCCCGAACAGCTGCGCCGGATCGTCGGTGAGCATCTTCACCGCCTGCTCCAGCGGCACCAGCTTGCGGCCGCGCAGGCAGTCGCCGAGGAAGCGGGTCGTGTACGGGGCCCCGCACATCCGGTCCAGGTGCGCGCCGGCGTCGGAGCCGCCGAGCATGACGTCCTCGTGCTGCCAGGTCTCGGCGCGCAGCGCCCAGCTCGCCGGGTCGTTGTCGGTGGGCATGGGCCAGAGCACCGTGCGCAGCCCGTCGTTGGCGCAGATCTCGACCAGGCAGTGGAAGGGGTCCTGGCCGCGCTCGGCGGCGATGTCGTTCACGACGCGGCCGGACAGGCCCTCGTTCTCCTCGCTGTACGTGTCCCCGATGACGTAGCGGCCGAAGTGGGCCAGGCGCCGGAAGACGCCGGCCTCCTTGCTGTCGGCGCGGCGCAGCATCTCGGCCCGTACGGCGGGGTCGCGCAGCTTCGCGATCCGTTCGGGCACGGGCAGGCCGAGGACCTCGCCCCAGCCGGGGATCAGGTTCAGGGCGCAGAACGTGCCGAGGGACATGTTCATGGGGGTGAGGATCGGCATGGTCAGCGCGACGATGCGGCCGCCGGCCTTGCGGGCGCGTTCGCTCGGTACGAGGGGGCGGGGCCCCGGTGGGGGGCCGGGGGGTCGTCTGGGGCGGCCGTCCCTGTTCGGGGGGCGGCGGGGGGCGCCTAAAAACTCGCCGCGGCGGCCTATCACACCGCCGGCGAACTGGTCGAGGCAGCCGGCGACGATCGCTTCGAGCTGGGTGCCCTCGTGCTCGGAGACGGCCTTCGAGAGGGCGAGGAGCTCGGCGGGCCCGGCGTGCCGGGAGGCGACGGGGGCGCCGTCACCGTCCGAGTGGGTGGCGGACTGGGTGGTGGACAGGCCCCAGGCGCCGGCGTTCATGGCGTCGTGGAAGAGGTCGAGCATCTGCTGCATCTGCTCGGGGGTGGGCCGGCCGCCGACGGCGTCCGCACCCATGACGTGCCGGCGCAGGGCGCAGTGGCCGACCATGAACCCGGCGTTGACGGCGATCCGTCCTTCGAGGGCGTCGAGGTACTCGCCGAAGGTGGACCAGGTCCAGTCGACGCCTTCCTCCAGCGCCTTGAGGGCCATGCCTTCGACCCTGCTCATCATGCGGCGCGTGTAATCGGCGTCCTCGGGGCGGTCGGGGTGCAGCGGGGCCAGGGTGAACCCGCAGTTGCCGCCGGCGACGGTGGTGACGCCGTGGTTCATGGAGGGGGTCGCGTACGGGTCCCAGAACAGCTGGGCGTCGTAGTGCGTGTGGGGGTCGACGAAGCCGGGGCACAGCACGAGCCCGGTGGCGTCCTCGCTGGTGCGGGCCTCTTCCGTGACCGTGCCCGGCGCTCCGATGACGGCGATCCGCCCGTCGCGGATCCCGATGTCGGCGGTGAACGCGGGGCCGCCCGTCCCGTCCACGACGGTGGCTCCCTTGATCAGGTGGTCGAGCATGACTCCCCTTCTGCGTTGCGGTACGTGGTGCGGCGCGCGCCCCGCGCCCCGGCCGGTGGCCGCCCGGCCGGGGCTGGTTCCGGGACGGCGGTCCGGGAAGACGCCGCCCCTGTTCCCCCGCCGGGTCAGACGGCCTGGCGGAAGCGCGTCGTGCGGTGGACCGGATCCGTGTCGATCTTCGGGATGACGTGCTCGCCGATGAGCTTGACGGTGGTCATCGTGTCCTCGTACGAGACGCCGGTCGGCAGGCCGAACGACAGCTGGTCGGCGCCCGCCTGCTCCCACCGCTTGCACTGCGCGAGCACCTCGGACGGGTCCCCGCAGATCAGCAGCTCCTCGGCGATCAGCAGCTCGATGATCTCCGCGTTGTACTCGGGCAGCGTCTCGGGCCACTGCGGGATCGCCTCGGGCCGCGGGAAGGTGTCGTGGTAGCGGAAGACCAGCGACTGGAAGCGGTTCATGTTGGCGTTGACCGCGATCTCCACCGCCTTGTCGTGCGTCTCGGCACATATCGCGGTGGAGGTGACCATCACGTTGTCGTTGACGAACGCGCCGATGGCCTTGGCCTCCTGGATGGCCGTCTTGTACTGCTCCAGCACCCACTCCATGTCGGAGACCTTCTGGACGCTGAACCCGAGGACGCCGAGGCCCTTCTTCGCGGCCATCGCGTACGAGGAGGGGGAGCCGGCGGCGTACCACATGGCCGGGTGGGCCTTGCCGTACGGCTTGGGGAAGATCTTGCGCGGGGGCAGCGACCAGTGCTTGCCCCGGAACCCCTCGTACTCCTCCTGGAGGAACATCTTGGGGAACTCGGCGATGGTCTCTTCCCAGATCTCCTTGGTGTGGTTCATGTCCGTGATGCCGGGCAGGAACCCGAGGATCTCGTGGCTGCCCGCGCCGCGGCCGGTACCGAACTCGAAGCGGCCCTTGGAGAGGTGGTCGAGCATGGCGACCTTCTCGGCCACCTTGACCGGGTGGTTCACCGGGGCCAGCGGGTTGAAGATGCCGGAGCCGAGGTGGATGCGCTCGGTGGCGTGGGCGAGGTAGGCGAGGAACACCTCGTTCGCCGACAGGTGCGAGTACTCCTCCAGGAAGTGGTGCTCGGAGGCCCAGGCGTACTTGAAGCCGGACTTGTCGGCCTGGATGACGTACTCGGTCTCCTCGATCAGCGCCTTGTGCTCTGCCTCGGGGTCGACCTTGGACCGCGCCTCAGGCACGTATCCCTGCACGAAGAGCCCGAATTCCAAGGGGGTTCACCGTCCTTCGATTTCTGACGTGTCGTCAGATTTGATGAGTCGACTGTTCCACCGCGGAAGCGGGAGCGTCAATACCTGACGCCTCATCAGATACGGTTCGGGGGCGGCTACAGGATGCTGACGCCCGCCATCCAGCCGCCGTCGATGACGAACGGCTGCCCGGTGATGTACGAGGAGTCCTCGCTGCTCAGGAACAGGGCCAGCCTGGCGACCTCGTCGGGCCGGCCCACCCGCCCCATCGGCACGACCCGCCGGTAGAGCTCCGCCATCGCGTCCCGCGCCTCGTCGCTCATGTTCTCCGGGTCCAGCAGACCGGGATTGGCCATCGGGGTGTCCACGGCACCCGGGCACATCGCGTTGACCCGTATGCCCTTGGCGGCCAGCTCCAGCGCGGCCACCCGCGTCAGGCCGACGATCGCCGCCTTGGTCGCCGCGTACGAGCCGACGTACGCCATGCCCGTCAGGCCCGTGTACGAGGACGTGTTGACGATCGTGCCGCCGCCGGCCGCCCCGATCTCCGGGGCGACCGTCTTGATGCCGAGGAAGGCGCCGACCTGATTGACCTGGACCAGCTGCTGGAACTCCTCCAGCGGCGTCGAGACCAGCTCGTTGAAGCGCAGGATGCCCGCGTTGTTGACCAGGCCGTCGATCCGGCCGAACGCCTCCTTGGCCGCCGCGACGGCCGCCGCCCAGTCCTCCTCCCGGCTCACGTCCATCCGTACGTACCGGGCCCGGTCCTCGCCCAGCTCCTCGGCCACGGCGGCGCCCTGCTCGTCCAGCACGTCACCGAGGAGCACCTTGGCTCCCTCCGCGGCGAACAGCCGGGCCTCCTGTTCGCCCTGGCCGCGCGCCGCGCCCGTGATGACGAAGACGCGCCCGTCCAGCTTGCCCATGTGGTGCCCCCTGAAGGCCTAGTCGTTGAGGAGGGGGCCGACCTCGGCCCCGAAAGCGGTGATCTGGTCGGTCAGTTCGGCCCGGTCACGGCAGCGGAAGCGGACCTGGATCTGGTCCACGCCGAGCCCGCGGTACTCGCGGAGGGACTCGGCGAGCACCTCCGCCTTGCCCGTGAGGGTGCGCCGGCCGGTGTCCCAGCCGGGCTCGCCCACGTACAGCGCCTCGGTGATCGCACCGAACTCGACGGGATCGGCGATCCCGGCCGCGGCACGGAGCTCCCTGATCCGGGCGATCTGCGCCGGGAGCCGGTCCCGCGGGTCGCCCTGCGGGAGCCAGCCGTCGCCGCGCACCGCGGCCCGGCGGACGGCCGCCGGCGAGGAGCCGCCGACCCAGACGGGGATGCGGGACTGGGCGGGTCGCGGCAGCTGCCCGAGGTCCTTGAAGGCGAACCGCTCGCCCTCGAACTCCGGGTACTCCTCGGGCCCGAGGGCGGCGCGCAGCGCGTCCAGGGTCTCGTCGAGGACGGCGCCGCGCCCGGCGAAGTCGGCGCCGAGAACCTCGAACTCCTCCTGCACGTGGCCCGCGCCGACGCCGAGGATGAGCCGGCCGCCCGAGAGGTGGTCGACGGTGGCGTACTGCTTGGCGCTGACCAGGGGGTGGCGCAGGCCCAGGATCGCGACGTGGCTCAGCAGCCGGACGCGCTCGGTGATCCCGGCGAGGAAGGCGAGGGTGGCCACCGGGTCGTACCAGACGGTGCTCATGGCACCGGCGAGCCGGCGCGGGATGGCCACGTGGTCGCAGGTGGCGAGGTACCCGAAGCCGGCCCGGTCGGCGGCCCGCGCCACTTCGGCGAGGTCGAGGGCGGTCGCCGAGGCCTCCCAGGGCTCGGCGTAGATGGTGCTCTGCGACTGGATCGGGAGCTGCATCCCGTAGACCAGCCGGCCTTCCGCAAACACGCGCGCCATGGCGCCTCCGCTTCGTCGTCCGCCCCGTGCCGTTGCCTTCCGCGTCGGCGCAGGTGTCGGCCGCGCCCGCGACTGCCGGCGCGCCCGGTCGGCGCCGGGGGCCATCGTCGTAGCTGACGGTCCGTCAGGCAAGGGGTTCGACCCGGCCGCCCCGGGCGCGCACGTCTCGCACTGCACGACTGGAACGGATACGCGCCGACGGCCGCCGAGCGGCGAGACCTGGACAGCGAGCTGGACGGCGAGCTGGACGGCGAGCTGGACCGGCGGCCGGCCGAGGTGCGGCGACCGTGACGGAGATGCACATCGTGCTGGACGAGACGGCGATGCCGGCGGCGGGCCAGGACAACGTCCTGGCCTCCCGTCTCATCCACCGCGCCCACGCCGAGGCGGGCCGGCGCACAGCCAGTACGCGGCCGGGCCCACGCCCGAACGCCCCGGGGGAGCGGTCGTCGCCACGACGTTCCCCGAACGGTGGGAGGGCGAGCCGGTCCGCATCGTGGACCTCACCCCCTGACCGCGCACCGGCGGTCGGGGGGACGGGCAGTGAGGGGCCGGGAGGTCAGCGGCCGGGAGGTCAGCGGCCGGGAGGTCAGCGGCCGGGAGGTCAGCGGCCGGGAGGTCAGAAGCCGGCCGGGCCCATCACGATGACCGGCTTCGCCGCCGGGTCCAGCGTGCCCAGGAGCTTCTGCATGGCCTCCTTCGGAATGCCGATGCAGCCCTGCGAGGGGCCGTCGTGGTCGACGTGCAGCCAGATGCCGCCGCCCTTGTCCTCACCCTCCGGTTTGACCAGGTCCAGCGGGGAGAA
This sequence comes from Streptomyces sp. NPDC059456, assembly GCF_042750055.1. NCBI lineage: Bacteria > Bacillati > Actinomycetota > Actinomycetes > Kitasatosporales > Streptomycetaceae > Streptomyces > Streptomyces sp. NPDC059456. The sequence continues at coordinate 13,422 of NZ_JBHYVA010000029.1, read as the reverse complement.
CCCCGTCCGGCGGTTGTAGTCGATCGCGACGACGTACTCGAAGGCGCCCGCGAGGGACTCGCCGTTCACGCCCCGGCCGGTGGGGACGAAGAGCCGGTTGTGGTCGTACGGGAACTTCGTGCCCGGCGGCTTCTCCAGCAGACCGCCCGCGTCGGAGAGGGTGAACACGCCCACGGGGGTGGTGAGGTCCCCGTCCTCGCGTTCGCCGGAGTTCCAGCCGCTGGCGCCGTTGTGCGCGGGCCAGCTGCCGCTGCTCTTGACCCAGTCCGCGGCGGCCGACGGCCGGGTGTAGAGGGTTGCCGTGGACTCCGAGGAGTCCGTCCCCTTGCCGGTGACGAGGAGGAGCTGGCGGGCGGTGGCCGGGATCTTCGCCCGGGTCTCGTCGCTGACGTCCGGGAGTCCCCGGTCGGCGTCGGGGGACGCGGCGGCGGTCCCGGGGGCACCCGGGGCCGCGGGGGCACCGGGCGCCCCCGGGGCGCCGCGCGTACCGCGGGTGGCCCGGGCGGCATCGGCGGGGGCGGCGTCGGTGGTACCGGCCGGGCGCGGGCCGCCGCGCCCGGCCGCCCCGTCCCCGGGGCGGTCCCCGGTCCGGGCCTGGACGGCGGCGCCGGGATCGTCGTCCTGGACGGTGTAGGCCCAGCCGGCTCCGAAGGCCAGCAGGCCCACGGCGGCGGCGACGGCGAGGGCGCCGCGTCGGGGCGACCGGAGGCTGTGGAAGGCGTGGGAAATGCGGGAGCCGGCTCGGGGGTGCTCGCTCATGCCTCCGACGGTACACACGCGATCATCAGGATTCCCGAGGCGACGCCGTCCGGTGCGGCGCGGGTCTCCCCGGAAGGCGCACCCGGACGGTCAGCCCGCCGCCCGGTCCCCGATTGGCCCGCACCGCCAGCTTCGCGCCGTGCGCCCGCGCGATCGAGGCGACGATCGACAGCCCCAGTCCGGCGCCCTCCCCCGCGGTGTGCCGCCGCTCGGCCCGCCGCCGGAACGGCTCCAGCAGCCGCGGCACGTCGGCGGGGTCGATGACCGGGCCCGTGTTGGACACCGTCAGCACCCCGTCGGCGGAGGTGGCCACGGTGATCCGGCCCCCGGGCCGGTTGTGCCGCACGGCATTGACCAGCAGGTTCCGCACCAGGTGCCCGAGCAGCGCCCGGTCCCCCGTCACGGTCGCCGGGACCAGACGCCGCACGACGGCCGGATCGGTCCGCGCCGGTTCCGCCTGCCCCGGTTCCGCCTGCCCCGGTTCCGCCTGCGCCAGTTCCGCCTGCGCCAGTTCCGCCTCGACGAGCGCCGTGAGGTCCACCGGGCCGGTGCTGTCCAGGCCCTCCTCCGACACCGCGAGCAGCAGCAGCGACTCCACGAGGTGCTCGCCGGACTCGGCGACGCCGATCAGCTTGGACCGGATCCGCGCCACCTTCTCCGGCGGCGGGTCCCCGGCCAGCCCGATCTCGGCGGCCGCCCGCTGGACGGCGAGCGGGGTGCGCAGTTCGTGGGCGGCGTTGGCCGCGAACCGGCGCTGCGCGCCCACCAGGCTCTCCATCCGGTCGAGCATGCCGTCGAAGGTGTCGGCCAGCCGCTTGAGTTCGCCGGGCGGGGCCTTGAGGCCGATCCGCTCGTGCAGGTTCTCCCCCGAAAGGCGGCGGGCCGTTTCGGTGATGACGCCGACGGGGCGCAGCACGCGGCCCGCCATCCACCAGGCCAGCCAGATCGACAGCACGGCGAAGACGGCGAGCGCGATCAGCGAGACGACCAGCAGTTCGTGGAGGGTGGCGGCCTCGACGGCGTCGGAGAGGTTGCGGGTGACCGCGTACGTGCGCAGCTGCTCCTGGGTGGGCAGGGCGGCGCCGGGCGGTAGCCGCTGGGCGGGCACCGCCCTGACCGGCTGCCCTTCGACGGCGGCGCGTGCGAACCCGGTGCCGGGGACGGCGGTGGTGACGGCTCCGCTGATGCGGGTGTAGAGCCCGTCCCGCAGCAGGACGTTGATCAGGGCGATCAGGCCGCCGCCGGCGAGGACGAGCAGGGAGCCGTAGAGCGCGGTGAGACGGGCGCGCTCGGAATGGAGCACCGCTCTCATCGCGGACCGGTGATCCGGTAGCCGGCGCCCGGCACGGTCTCGATCAGCGGCGGCTCGCCCAGCTTGGCCCGCAGCTTGCTGAGGGTCACCCGTACGGCGTTGGTGCTGTACGAGGTGTCCTCCTCCCACACCTGCTCGATCAGGTCGTCGTTGCCGAGCACCGCGCCCTCTGCCCGCAGCAGCGCCTCCAGCACCGCGAACTCCTTGCGGGACAGTGCGAGCCGGTGCCCGTCGCGGGTCGCGGTCCGCCGGGCGGTGTCCACGGCGATCCCGCAGCGCTCCAGCACGGGCGGCAGGGCGGGCCGGGTGCGCCGGCCGAGCGCCAGCACGCGGGCGAGGAGTTCGTCGTAGGCGAACGGCTTGGTCAGGTAGTCGTCGGCGCCGAGGCCGAGTCCCTCGACCCGGTCCCGTACGGTCCCGGAGGCGGTCAGCATCAGGACGCGGGTCAGCAGCCGCTCGCGCACCACCTGCCGGCAGACCTCGTCCCCGTGCAGGCCGGGCAGGTCGCGGTCGAGGACGAGGACGTCGTACTCGCCGAGGCGCAGCCGGCGCAGGGCCTCCGGGCCGTCGCCCGCCTCGTCGACGGCCAGCGCGTCGCGGCGCAGCCCTTCGGCGATCATCTCCCGGAGGAATTCCTCGTCCTCCACCACCAGAACTCGCATGCCGCCCTCTTTACCGGAATCTCGTATTTCCTCGTCATAAGCAAGATCGGAGAGAGAAGCGAAACCCGCATCGGGTGGAGGGTCGGCCGCATGAATCGATCCATGACCATGACCACGGCCGCGGCCCTCACCGGGCTGACCCTCTTCGTCACCGCGTGCACGGGCGGTGCCGGTTCGGACGCCAAGGACGGAAAGGACGGAAAGGACGGAAAGAAGGACGGCACGTCGTCGAACGCGTCGGGCGCCGGCGGTGGCGGAAAGGCGAGCGGCGCGGACGCCGACAAGGCGCTCAAGACCCGCAAGTGCCTGCGCGAGCACGGCATCGACGCGCCCGACCCGGAGCCCGGCCAGGACCCGCGCGGGATGACGCTGGGCTCGGGCAGCGAGGATCCGGAGGCGCTGAAGAAGGCCTTCGAGGCGTGCGGAATGCAGGCGCCCGGCACGGGCCAGGTGTCGCAGGAGCAGAAGGACAAGGCCCTGAAGTGGGCCAAGTGCATGCGCGACAACGGCGTGAACATCCCCGACCCCGAGTTCAACGGGAGCGCCATGAGCGCGACCAAGATCCCCGACGGCCAGGAGCAGGCCTTCCAGGACGCCCAGAAGAAGTGCGACGTCGCGTGAGGCGGCGCGGCAAGTGGCTGCTGGGCTCGCTGGCCGTCGTGCTCGCCGTCTCGGGCGGCGGGTACGCGGTGACGGCCCAGCCGCGGACGGACTCCGACCGGTCGAAGGACCGGCGCACGGACGGACGGCCGCAGCAGATGGCCCCCGTCACGCGCGGGGACCTCGGCTCCGGCCTCACCGTGGAGGGCACGCTCGGCTACGCGCAGGAGCGCAAGCTCGGCGCGGGCGGGCCCGGGGTGCTGACGTGGGCCGCGGGCGCCGGCACGGCGATCGAGCGGGACGGGAGGCTGTACGAGGTCAACGGCAGGCCGGTGCGGCTCATGTACGGGAGCACGCCCGTGTACCGGCAGATGAAGACCGGTGACAAGGGCGAGGACGTCAAGCAGCTCAAGCGCAACCTCCAGGCCCTCGGGTACGGGACCGGGCTCGACCCGGAGGACGGCACCTTCACGGCGGGCACGGCGACGGCGGTCAAGCGCTGGCAGAAGGCCCACAAGGCGGCGGAGACCGGCGAGGTCGGCAAGGAGGACATCGCCTTCGCGGCGGGACCGCAGCGGGTGCAGAGGAACGACGCGGCGGTCGGCGACGAGCCGGCACCGGGCAAGCCGGTGCTGACCCTGACCGGGACCGAGCGGATGGTCCGCTTCCAGCTGGACGTGGCCAAGGCGGGCGCGGCGAGGACCGGCGACGCGGTGACGGTGAAACTGCCGGGCGGCGGCACGGCCACCGGGAAGATCGACTCGGTGGGCAGCACCGCGAACCCGGACGACCCGAACGGCGGCGGAGGCGGGGCCGGGGGCGGCGGTGGCGGTGGCGGCGGGAAGCCGAAGGTCGAGGTGAGCGTGTCCCTCGACCACGCCTCCGAGATCAAGGGCCCGGACCAGTCCCCGGTGTCGGTCCGGCTCACCGGCGAGACCCGCAAGGACGTGCTCTCCGTACCGGTCAACGCCCTCCTCGCGCTGTCCGGCGGCGGCTTCGGCGTACAGGTCGTCGAGAACGGCGCGGTCCGTGACGTCCCGGTCGAGCTCGGCATGTTCGGGCAGGGCCGCGTCGAGGTCAGGGGGGACGCCCTCGAGGAGGGCATGCAGGTGGGGATCCCGGCACAGTGACGACGACAGAAACGAACGGACCGGCGGCCGGGCCGACGCACGGACCGACGGCCGGACCTCCCGCCGGGCACCGGCACGCCCGCGCCGTCGTGGAACTGACCGGCGTCGCCAAGGAGTACCCCGGCGGGGTCAAGGCCCTGCGCGGGGTGGACCTGACCGTCCTGAACGGCGAACTCCTCGCCATCGTCGGCCCCTCCGGCTCCGGGAAGTCCACCCTGCTGCACATCGTCGGCACCCTCGACCGCCCCAGCGCCGGCCACGTCGCCATCGCCGGGCACGACGTCGCGGCCCTCTCCGACCGCGCCCTGTCGGCGCTGCGCTCACGCCACGTCGGCTTCGTCTTCCAGTCCTTCCACCTCGTACCCGGCATCAGCGCCAGGGCGAACGTCGCGGAGGGACTGCTGTACTCCGGCCTCTCGCGCGCCGAACGCGGCCGCCGGGCGGAGCGGGCCCTGGAACGGGTCGGCCTCGGCGACCGGATGGAACACCGGCCGCACGAGCTGTCCGGCGGGCAGAAGCAGCGCGTGGCGATCGCCCGGGCGGTCGCGGGCGAACCGGACCTGCTGCTGGCCGACGAGCCGACGGGCGCCCTGGACTCGGCGTCCGGGCAGTCGGTGATGGAGCTGCTGCACGAGCTGAACCGGGACGGAGCCACCATCGCCGTGATCACCCACGACCACGAGATCGCGGCGAGCCTGCCGCGGCAGGTGCGGATCCGGGACGGCGAGATCGTGGCGGACGTGTGGAACACGGGAACCGGGACGGGAACGGGGACGGGGACGGCGGCAGGGTCGGGGGCGGGGACGCGGTGAGGGCGACAAGGAAGCTGCGCCCGTCCCGGCTCGGCCCGCGGGACGTCCTGCACGTCGGCTCGGCGGGGCTGCGCTCGCGCCCGATGCGGGTGTTCCTGTCCGCGCTCGGGATCGCGATCGGCATCGCGACGATGATCGCGGTCGTCGGGGTCTCCTCGTCCAGCCAGGCCAAACTGCTGCGGGAACTCGACGAGCTGGGCACGAACATGCTGGTCGCGACGCCGGGCCAGTCGATGTTCTCGGGGCAGGACACGAAACTGCCCAAGGAGGCACCCGGCATGATCTCCCGCATCGAGGGGGTCGAATCGGTGGGTACGACGGGCGACGTCGCACAGTCCGTACGCCGGTCGGAGAACATCCCGAAGGAGGAGACGGGCGGCATCGGCCTGAAGGCGGCGAAGGACGACCTCCTGAAGGTCCTGCGCGCCCGGATGCAGACGGGGACCTGGCTCAACGGGGCGACCGGACGCTACCCGTCGGTGGTGCTGGGGAACGTCTCCGCGCAGCGGCTGGGCATCACCGGGCCGGGGCAGCAGGTGTTCATCGGCGGCCGGTACTTCACCGTCATCGGCATCCTGGACCCGGTCCCGCTCGCCCCGGAGATCGAACGCTCGGCGCTGATCGGCTGGGAGGCGGCGGAGCAGCTGCTCGGCTTCGACGGCCATCCGACGGCGATCTACGAGCGCTCGGCGGACGACCGCGTCACGGCGGTCCGCGGCCTGATCGCCCCGACGGCCCATCCGCAGTCGCCGAGCACGGTCTCGGTGACGGACCCGTCGGCGGCCCTCCAGGCGAAGGCGGCGACGGAAGGAGCCTTCAGCACCCTCCTCCTCGGCCTGGGCGGAATCGCCCTGCTGGTGGGCGGGGTCGGGGTGGCGAACACCATGATCATCTCGGTCCTGGAACGCCGCCACGAGATCGGCCTGCGCCGCTCCCTGGGCGCGACGAAGGGCCAGGTGCGCATCCAGTTCGTCACGGAGTCCCTGCTCCTGTCGGGGCTCGGCGGCCTGGCGGGCATCGCGCTCGGCGCGGCGGCCACGGCGGCCTACGCCCGCGCGGGCGACCTCCCCTGGGTGGTCCCCCTCTGGGCGGTGACCGGCGGCTTCGCATCGACCCTGGCCATAGGCACCCTGGCGGGCCTCTACCCGGCGGTCCGCGCGGCCCGCCTCTCCCCCACCCTGGCCCTCCAGGCGGGATAGGCGGGAGTGCTGGAACCCGGTCCGGAACCCGGTCCGGAACCCGGTCCGGGACCCGGTCCGACCAGGCGTTCCAGGACCTGACCGCGCGGGGCGATCCGTGGCGGCGCATGTCCAGTCCGAGCCGGCCGCACGACGCCGAGCCCGGTCGGCGTGCCCCCCGGACCCCGCCCCGGCCGGGCGCAGCACCCTCCTCGCCCCATCCCCCGATCGCGTCTCGCGTCGTACGCTGAGGTGATGAGAACTCCCAGGCAGGCAGCCCGCATTGTGATCCTCTCGCCCAGCGGGTCGGTGTTCCTCTTCCGTGAGAACAACAGCGAGGTCGGCATCCACTGGCTGCCGCCCGGTGGCGGGATCGACCCCGGGGAGACTCCCGAGGAGTGCGTGCGGCGGGAGTTGCGGGAGGAGACCGGGTGGACCGATCTCGAGCCGCAGCGGCTGTTGTGCACCTGGGAGCACGACTTCACCCACCAGGGGATCCCCGTCCGCCAGCACGAACACGTCTACGTGACCACCGGCCCGCGGCGCGATCCCGTGCCCGAGTCGCCCGACGCGCACTGGCGGTGGCTGTCGCAGCGGGCGCTGGCCACGCTCGGGGAGCCCCTGTGGCCGCCGCGGCTCGCGGACCTGCTGGCCGACGCGCCGGCCGGGCCGGTGCACCTCGGGCTGGTGGTCTGACCGGCGGCGCTCGCACCCCCTAGCGGGCGGCGGTGGTCGCCTTCGCGTACAGCGCCGCCGCGTAGTCGCCGAGGATGGTGCTGGTCGAGACGTCGTCCGTGTCGCCGCCCGTCAGGACGCCGATGATCTTCCCGTCGCGGGCGAGCCAGGCGCTGCCGCTCGTGCCGCCCGGGAAGTCCGCGCAGTCGAAGCGCTGTTCGGTCGGGGTCTCGCGGATCGCCGACGCCGTGCACGTACGGGGGACCTTGCGGTCCGCCGGGTAGCCGGTGACGGTGATCTCCTCGCCGGAGCGGCCGGTGGTGTCCAGGGTCGCGGCGCCCGTGACGTCCTCGATGTTGCGGCCGGAGGCGTCCGGGGCGAGCCGGGCGAAGGCGAGGTCGTAGTCGTCGTCCGTATCGTCGGACCAGCGGGGGTCCTCGTAGACCTCCTCGATCGTCCAGGCGCCGTACGGGGCACCGCCGTTCGCGTACGCGGGTGCGAAGACGGCTCCGCCGCCGTCGTGCTTCCCGGCGAGCAGGCAGTGCCCGGCGGTGACGATCATGTTCTTGCCCGGGCTGTGCACGACGGTGGCGGTGCAGAAGTGATCACCCTGCACGCCGCCCTCGAAGAGGGCGCCGGTGAAGGCGGCGGGGCTGCCCGGCCGGGGCGTGCCCGAGGTGTTCAGCTGCGGCTCTTTAGCCGCTTGCGATCGCGAAGACGAGCCCGGTGAGGGTTTCGCCGGAGCCGCCGCCTTCACCTGCGTGGCCGACCGGCCCTCCGCAGCCGGCACCACCTTCGTCATGGCAGCGGACGCGCCCAGCGCCGCCACCGCGCACAACACCCCGGTCACCACGGTCCGCTTGTCCACCGCCACCGCCCCTCCCACTTTGCTCCGGCGAAGCATGCCTTGTCGTTCGCCTTCGCCGCAAGGGGACCACTATGCCCCGGGCCACAGCCCTTCCGGCGTCAGGCCGAGCAGGTCGATGGCGTTGCCGCGGACGATGCGCTCGACGACGTCCGGCGCGAGGTGCCCCATCTGGGCTTCGCCGACCTCGCGGGATTTGGGCCAGGTCGAGTCCGAGTGCGGGTAGTCCGTCTCGTAGAGGACGTTGGCGACTCCGATGGAGTCGAGGTTCTTCAGCCCGAAGGGGTCGTCGAAGAAGCAGCCGAAGACGTGGTCCGCGAAGAGTTCCGACGGCGGGCGCAGCACCTTGTCCGCGACGCCGCCCCAGGCGCGGTTCTCCTCCCAGACGACGTCGGCGCGTTCCAGGATGTACGGGATCCAGCCGATCTGGCCTTCCGCGTACATGATCTTCAGGTTGGGGAAGCGTTCGAACTTGCCGCTCATCAGCCAGTCGACCATTGAAAAGCAGCAGTTGGCGAAGGTGATGGTGGAGCCGACCGCGGGCGGGGCGTCCGCGGAGGTGGACGGCATCCGCGAGGACGAGCCGATGTGCATGGCGATGACCGTGCCGGTCTCGTTGCACGCCTCCAGGAAGGGGTCCCACTCGTCGGTGTGGACGGAAGGGAGTCCGAGGTGGGGCGGTATCTCGGAGAAGGCGACGGCGCGGACGCCGCGTGCGGCGTTGCGGCGGACCTCGGCGGCGGCCAGGCGGGCGTCCCAGAGCGGGACGAGGGTGAGGGGGATCAGCCGGCCGCGGGCGTCGGGGCCGCACCACTCCTCCACCATCCAGTCGTTGTAGGCCCGTACGCCGAGCAGCCCCAGTTCGCGGTCCTTGGCCTCGGTGAAGGTCTGGCCGCAGAAGCGGGGGAAGGTGGGGAAGCAGAGGGCGGACTGGACGTGGTTGACGTCCATGTCCGCGAGGCGGTCGGGAACCGAGAACGACCCCGGGCGCATCTGCTCGTACGTGATCACCTCCAGCCTGATCTCGTCGCGGTCGTAGCCGACGGCGGTGTCGAGCCGGGTGAGGGGGCGGTGCAGGTCTTCGTAGACCCACCAGTCGCCGATCGGACCGTCGTCTCCCCTGGTGCCCATCACGGGGGCGAACTTGCCGCCGAGGAAGGTCATTTCCTTCAGGGGGGCGCGGACGATCCGGGGGCCGGAGTCCCGGTACTTGGACGGGAGCCGGTCCCGCCAGACGTGGGGAGGCTCAACCGTGTGGTCGTCCACCGAGATGATCTTCGGGAAGGTCTCCATGCAGACTACGGTAGCGCTGATCTGACGAACCGTCAGCTAGTTGGAGGGTGATCGGTCCGACACGGGCTGACGGGTAAGCGCAAGACAGGGCAGACTGGCCCTTACACCGACGGAAGGCAGGGGGGACGACAGATGGACGGCATACCGGCCATCCCGCACCAGCGGAACCACCCCGAGGCAGCCCGGCGCCAATCCGCTGCCGCGCCGGACGCCACGGCCGAGGCCCGGCCCGCCAACTCGCCCGATCCCACGGCCGGTCCGCGCGACCCCGCCCACGCCGGCACGCCCCAGCCCGATCCCGCTCCCGCGCCGGGTGCCGACCCCGCGGTCAACCCCGCGGCCGGCCCCGCGGTCAACCCCGCGGCCGGCCCCGCGGCCGGTGACGGCCCCGCAGCCGGCCCCGATGCCGAGCCGGCGGCCGAGCCCGCGCCCGGCGCCGCGTCCAGGGCCGTGGACGCCTCCCCGGACGGGGCCGGCGGCGAGGACACCGCCCCGGCCGCCGATCCCGCCGGGGCGCTGCCCGGGGTGCCCTCGCCCGGACGGTCCGTCGGGGCCGCCGGCGCCGAGGCCGACGGGCGCACCGCCGGGACGCGGTTCGCCGTGCTCGGGCCGATCCGGGCCTGGCGCGGCGGCGAGGCGCTGCCCTCCGGGACCCCGCAGCAGCGCGCCCTGCTCGCCGCGCTCCTGCTGCGCGGCGGCCGGACCGCCACCGCGCCCGAGCTGATCGACGCCATCTGGGGCGAGGACCCGCCGCAGCAGGCCCTGGCCACGATCCGTACGTACGCCTCCCGGCTGCGCAAGGTCCTCTCGCCCGGCATGCTCGTCAGCGAGTCCGGCGGCTACGCGATCCACACCCCCGCCGGCGCCCTCGACCTCGGGGTCGCCCGCAGCATCGCCGCCGACGCCGACCAGGCGCGCGGCGCCGGCGACCGCACCCTCGCCCGTACGCTGCTCGGCCGCGCCCTGGACCTGTGGGACGGCGAACCGCTCGCCGGAGTGCCCGGTCCGCACGCGGAGACCGAGCGGACCCGGCTCGTGGAATGGCGGCTGCAGCTGCTGGAGACCCGTCTCGACCTCGATCTGGAGGTCGGCCAGCACGCCGAGGCCGTCTCCGAGCTGACCGCCCTGACCGCCGCCCACCCGCTGCGCGAGCGGCTGCGCGAGCTGCTGATGCTCGCCCTGTACCGCAGTGGCCGGCAGGCCGAGGCGCTCGCCGTGTACGCGGACACCCGCCGGCTCCTCGCCGACGAACTCGGGGTCGACCCCCGCCCCGAACTGTCCGCGCTGCAACAGCGCATCCTGCGCGCGGACGCCGAACTCGCCTGCGCCGAAGACCCGGCTCCGGCCGCCGCGCCCGCACTCGTGAGGCCTGCCCAATTGCCCGCCACCGTCGCCGACTTCACCGGCCGTGCCACCTTCGTCAACGAGCTCGGCGAAATCCTGGCCGGGGTCGGCGGCCAGATCATGGCCGTCTCCGCGCTCGCCGGCATCGGCGGTGTCGGCAAGACCACCCTCGCCGTGCACGTCGCGCACGCCGCCCGCCCGCACTTCCCCGACGGGCAGCTGTACGTCGACCTCCAGGGCACCGAGCCGCGGCCCGCCGAGCCGGTCGCCGTCCTCGGCTCGTTCCTGCGCGCCCTCGGCACCCCCGACACGGCCATCCCGGACACCGCCGCCGAGCGGGCCGCGCTGTACCGGTCCACGCTCGACGGCCGCCGCGTCCTGGTCCTGCTCGACAACGCCCGCGACGCCGCCCAGGTCCGCCCGCTGCTGCCGGGCACCGCGGGCTGCGCCGCCCTCGTCACGAGCCGGGTCCGCATGGCGGGCCTCGCCGGGGCCCATCTCGTCGACCTGGACGTGATGAGCCCCGAAGAGGCCCTCCAGCTGTTCACCCGGATCGTGGGTGCGGAGCGGGTCGGCGCCGAACGCCAGGCCGCCCTCGACGTGGTCGGCGCCTGCGGCTTCCTGCCGCTCGCCATCCGCATCGCGGCCTCCCGGCTCGCCGCCCGCCGCACCTGGACGGTGTCCGTCCTCGCCGCGAAGCTCGCCGACGAGCGCCGCCGCCTCGACGAGCTCCAGGCCGGCGACCTCGCCGTCAAAGCCACCTTCGAGCTCGGCTACGGGCAGCTGGAGCCCGCCCAGCAGCGCGCGTTCCGACTCCTCGGCCTCGCCGACGGGCCCGACATCTCCCTCTCCGCCGCGGCCGCCGTACTCGACCGGGCCGAGCACGACACCGAGGACCTCCTCGAGGCTTTAGTGGACTGCTCCCTCCTCGAATCGGCCGCGCCCGGCCGCTACCGCTTCCACGACCTCGTACGCCTGTACGCGCGCGCCTGCGCCGAACGCGACGAGCAGCCGCCGAGCGGGCGGGAGGCGGCCCTGGACCGGCTGCTGGACTTCTACCTGGCCACTGCCTCCGCGGTGTACGCCGTGGAGCGGCCCGGCGACCGGCTGCCCGCGCACCTGTCCGCCACCCACTACCCCGGGCTGCGCTTCGCCGAGCCCCGCGCCGCCCTGGACTGGCTGTACGCCGAGGCCGACCCGCTGCTGGCCTGCGTCCGGCAGGCCTCCGTACGCTCGACCGGGCAGGACGACGTGCTGCGCCGGGCCGTGGACCTGCTGTGGGCGGCGAAGGACCTCGCCGAGTCGGGGGCGAACTCCAAGCAGTACGAGTCGGCCGCCGTGGCCCTGCGCGACGCCGCGCACGCCGCGAAGGACCCACATGCGGAGGGCCGGGCCCGGACCACCCTCACCAACGTCCACCTGGTCGCGGGCCGGTTCGGCGAGGCCGACGCCGAGGCCCGGCAGGCGATGGACCTGGCCCGCGAGGCCGGCGATCCGCTGCCCAGCTGCTGGGCGCCCAACGACCGCGGGATCATCGCCCTCTACCAGGCCCGGTGGGCCGACGGCGAGCGGTACCTGCTGGAGGCCATCGAGAACTTCCGCGCCGACGGCAACCACATCGGCGAGGCGAGCGCATTGTGCAACCTGTCCCGGATCCACGTCGGGCTGGGCCGGCTGACGAGCGCCATCGAGCTGGCCGAGCAGGGCATCGCCATATACGACCGGATGGGCCTGACCCTGCGGCTGGCCAACGGCCGGTACGCGCTGGGCATCGCGCTCACCCAGGCCGGCCGGCTCGGTGAGGCGCAGACGCAGCTCACCGAGGCGCTGTCGCTGTTCCACGACAACCGGCAGCCGCTGTGGGAGGGCGTGACGCACTTCCGGCTGGCCGAGGCCCATCTGGCGGCGCACCGGCCGACGCTGGCGGCCGCGCACGCCGAGCAGGCCATCGCGCTGCGCGGGATCGGCGGGGAGTGGCGCCGGGCGACGGTGCTGACGGTGCTGGGGAAGGCGCTGCGCAGGCTGGGGCAGCGGGACCGGGCGCGGGTGTGCTGGCGGGACGCCGAGGTCGTCTTCAAGCAGCTGAAGTCGGCGGAACTGGCCGAGGTGCAGGCCCTGCTGGCTGCCGAAATCGCGGCCTAGAGAGCGCGACGGCGGCCTGAGCTGCACCGATCGCGGGATGAACGCGGCATTCATCGTTCGTTTATCGCCGTCCGCCACGATGGGTGCATCGACTCACCGCGTCGGGGGGCGCGGGAGTCGGCTGGAGGACCACCCGTTCGGCGGTCCGCGGGGGAATCGCCGAACGGGCCCGACCCACCATCAGGAGAACCGATGACGACGAACGAGAACATCCTGCCGAACGACGGCGACATCAGGCCGCTCGACAATCACGCGTCGGGTATCGAGATCAAGCCGCTCGACGGCACGCTTTCACCGGGCGTCGACATCACGCCGATGGACAACCACGCCTCCGGCATCGAGATCAAGCCGCTCGACAAGCCGCAGGACAACCACGCTTCGGACGAGGAGATCGTGACGCTGGACAACCACGCGTCCGGTCCGCGTCCGTAAGACGTCCCACGGGGGAAACGGGGGACGGTCCCACGGGGGATACGGGGGGCCGGGACCAACGGGGGGACCACGGGGGATACGGGGGAACTCCACGGGGGTCGCGGGGTCACTGGGGGACCCACGGGGGACTACGGGGGTGCACGGGGGAGCACGACGCACCACCGGCACGACGCACCACAGGAACGGCGGCCGCGGTGGCCCGGAGGGGGAGCCACCGC
>NZ_JBHYVA010000028.1:20576-27526 GCF_042750055.1 Streptomyces sp. NPDC059456 | reverse complement strand
TGTGGGGCGGGGGTGTGGGGGGGGGTGTCCGTGACCCCCAACCCCGCCCGCTCGTCGCCCGCCGACCGGTCGGTGTTGTTGGGCGGGTGAGTTTGTGGATCGACATCGGCGGCCTGCCGTCCGAGCGACTGCGGTTCACCGCCTCCCCGCTGGCCGAACTGGCCGCGATGCTGCACGTGCTGGCCGAACCCGGGCACCATCCGCAGCTCGCCGGCTGGGCCGCGGACGTCTGGGCCGGGCTGCCGCCGGGGCTGGCCGAGCGGTTGCGGGAGGCGGAGTTCCTCTGGCGTTCCTCGCGGGCCGACTTCCTGGTCCCGGCTCGGCCCCGGCCCACCCTCGCCGAGGAGTTGGACGACGTGGACCGGATCGACGACGAGACGTACGTGACCGCCGCGCTCGTCACCACCTGCGGCAGCAGCCGGGTCACCTTCGCCGCGCCATCGCCGCTGACCGACCCGGCCGCGCGCGAGCGGGCCCTGGACCTGGCGCAGGCCCGCGGCGCCGTCCAGGGCGCCTTCGCGGAACGGCTGCTCACCGACCCGGCCGCGGTGCGGGCGCGCGTGCGCGACACCCTCGAACAGTGCGCCGAGGCCTTCTTCGACGCCGCCTGGGCGCGCGTCGCCGTACAGCTCGCCACCGACCTGCGCGTCAAGAACGACCTGCTCAAACGCCGTGGCATCGGTCCGGCCCTCGCCTCGGTGTCCGGTGCGGTCACCCTGGCACCGGACGGCGACCACATCGTCGTGGACAAACTGCAGGACAAGTCGACCGCCGCCCACGGCAGCGGGGTCACCTTCATCCCGAGCGTCTTCGGCAGCCCGCACCTGGTCGTGGTCCACGCCTCCGGATGGCAGCCGGTGGTGCAGTACCCGGTGGCCGAGCCGAGTCCGTCGGAGCCGGTGTCGCTGGAAACGATCACGCTGCGGCTGGAGGCGCTGGCCCACCCGGTACGGCTGCGGCTGCTGCGTACGCTGGCCCGTGGCCCGCACACCAACGGCGAGCTGGCGCACGCCTGGGAGCTGTCGTCCCCGGAGGTGTCCCGCCACCTCGCCGTGCTGCGCCGCGCGGGCCTGCTGACGGGGCGGCGGCACGGCCGGTACGTCCGCTACTCCCTCGACGTGCCCGGGCTGACGGCGCTGGGCTCCGACCTGCTGGCCGCCGTACTGCGCTGAGCCGACCGCCGGCTGCTGACCGCCGGCTGCCGCCCGCCGCCCGTCAGCCGTCCGCCGGTTCGGGGTCGTCCGGGTGGAGGATGTCGCGTGCCTGTTCCGCGGCGCGCGCCATGCTCTCGCCGACGAAGTCGACGAAGCGGGCGATGTTTTCGAGGCGGACGGCGGCCGGGCTCTCGCGGCCGAGGAGGCTGACGCCCTGCCGGGCGGTCCGGGCGATCTGGGTGTTGGCCCGGGCGGCGGCCATCATCGACTGGTACCAGACGTCGTCGTCGACGAAGTAGCGCTCGCGGCGGCGTTCGTCGCGTTCCCGGCGGACGAGTCCCTGGCTCTCGAGGAACGTGACGGCCTTGGAGACGGACGCCGGGCTGACCTGGAGGCGCCGGACGAGTTCGGACGCGGTCACGCTTCCCTCGTCGGTGGTGAACAGGCAGGTCAGCACTCGGGCCATCATCTTGGGCAGGCCCTGCTGCATCAGGATCGCGGTGAACGTCTCCTCGTACGCGCGGACGGCCTCGGGGTCGCGTCCGTGGGCCTGCGCGGGAGCCTGCGGTTCCCGGGGCGCGGCCTGCCTGCGCTGGTGGGCGCGGCGTTCGGTGGCGCGGTGGGCCAGGTCGGCGCGGTAGGCGGTGGGGCCGCCGTTGCGCAGCACCTCGCGGGTGATCGTCGAGGTGGGGCGGTCGAGGCGTCTGGCGATCTCCGCGTAGGCGAGTCCGTCGGCCATGCCCAGCGCGATCTGCTGGCGTTCCTGCTGGGTGAGCCTGCCTCCCGGCATCGCGGTCTCCTTCGTGCTCCTTGCGGTTCCCCGTGCGGTGCAGCATAGCGTTCACGCGCATTCCATTGCAACGAACGCTCGGCTGATGTTACGTTAGCTTTAAGGTCGTTGCAACGATATTCACGCCTTGACCTGCATATACAGCGATTCTGCGCAATGGATCCATTGCCCATTTAATGAACGCAACGTAGCTTTTCCATCGTCAGAAACGAAGCCAAGGAGAGCGTCATGCAGAAGTTCCACACCCCCGCCGCCATTTCCGCCGTCCTCGACGTCCCCGCGGGGCTCGTCCGGTTCGTCGCCGGCGACCGCGCCGACACCACCGTCGAGGTCCGGCCGGCGAACGCCTCGAAGAGCCGCGACGTGAAGGCGGCCGAGCAGACCACCGTGGCGTACGTCGACGGCGTCCTGCGGATCTCGGCCCCGGAGGCGGACAAGCAGTACTTCGGCCCCTCCGGCTCCGTCGAGGTGACGGTCCAACTGCCCGCCGGCTCCCGCGTCGAGGCGAAGACCGCCGGCGGCGCGTTCCGCGGCATCGGCCGGCTCGGCGACGTCGGCTTCGACGGCGCGCACGGCGCGGTCGAGATCGAGGAGGCCGCGAGCGCCCGCGTCGCCACCCAGGCCGGTGACGTCTCGGTCGGCCGCCTCGACGGCTCCGCGGAGATCAGCACCGCCAAGGGCGACATCCGGATCGCCGAGGCCGCCGGCGGCACGCTCGTGCTGCGCACCCGGGCCGGCGACATCTCGGTCGGCGTCGCCGCCGGGGTCAGCGCCGCCCTGGACGCCGGCACCGACTACGGCCGGATCCACAACTCCCTCAAGAACGCCGAAGGCGCCGCCGGCCTGACCATCCGTGCGACCACCGCCCACGGCGACATCACTGCCCGGAGCCTCTGACGCACCCCCGTCGGACCGGAACGGACGTCGGGTTGCCGATCGCGCCGGAGGCCCCGTCGGCGTGCCGTCACCGGGTGGCGGCGTACCGGGGCGGTGCCGTGCGGGTGGCCGGAGCGATGCGGTGGCGGCGGGTGGGCAGGAGCATCGTCGGGTGGGTGACGCTCCACACCGTGGCCGCGCAGATGAACTCCTTGATGCGGGCTCCGGCCCGGCCGGTGATGACCGTGGACGTCATGCGGTCCTCGGGGGTCACGCGCTGGAGGATTCCGTCACGGCGTCCGAGGCTCACGCACTGGGCGGCGTACCCGATCGGCTTCTCGGGCACCTTGCGGCCGGTCAGGCGCGCGGCCAGGGCGTCCGCGGCCTGCCACGCCATCGGGCTGGCCGTGGCGCAGGCCATCCGCAGGGGCTCGCCGCCCGCGCCCCGGGCGAACGCGGCGTCGCCGACGGCGTACACGTCGGGGTGCGAGACCGAGCGCATGGTGGCGTCGACGACGATCCGCCCGGTGTCCGAGACCTCCAGGGCGGTGGCGGCCGCGATCGGGTGCACGGTGAATCCCGCGGTCCACACGGTGACCCGGGCCGGGATCTCCTCGCCGGCAGCGGTCACGACGCGGTCGGCTGCGACCCGTGCGATGCCGGCCCCCTCGTGGACCGTGATGCCGAGCCGGTCGAGGACGACGCGCAGGTGGCGCTGGGCCTTGTCGCTGAGCCGGCCGCCCACGGCCTCGCGGGCCGCGATGGCGACGTCGAGGTCCGGGCGGGCCTCGGCGATCTCGCTGGCCGCCTCGATGCCGGTCAGGCCGCCGCCGGCGACCAGTACGGTCCCGCCGGGCTCCAGTTCGGCGAGACGCGCCCGCAGCCGCAGCGCACCCTCCTTACCGGCGAGGTGGTGGGCGTACTCGGCCACGCCGGGGACGCCGTGCTCCGCGCCGGTGCTCCCCAGGGCGTACACGAGGGTGTCGTAGCCGAGGGTCTCGGCGCCGCCGTCACCGGTGAGGCCGACGGTCTTCTCCTCGACGTCGACGGCGGTGACCCGGGCGGGCCGGACCCGCACGCCGCTGCCCGCGTACAGGTCGCGGAGCGGGATGCGCGGCAGGTCCTGGCCGCTCGCGAGCTGGTGCAGACGGACGCGCTCGACGAAGTCGGGATCGCCGTTGACCACGGTGATCTCCACGTCGTCGCGGTGCAGCCTCCGTGCGAGGCGACCGGCGGTGATGGCTCCGGCGTACCCGGCTCCCAGGACGACGATGCGGTGCTTCATGGCTGGCTCCTATCCGGTGGGACTCACCTCCTGAACCGGACAGCCGCACGATCCCTGACAGAACCGTGATGTGATGCGGGTCACATTGCGGTCACCAGATCTCCGCGAGCGGGTGATGGGGCCCGGCGGCCGCCCACCGGCGCGTGATGCGTTCCAGCTTGTCGGGGTTGACCTGGATCCGGACCGCCTCGACGCCGTCGGGCGTCGCGGCGACGCAGATGACGCCGAGGACCTGCCCGCCGGCCTCCAGCAGCAGGGCGGGGGCGCCGTTGACGACGGCGGCATGGACGGCGACGCTCCCGCCGACGTACGCCCGCTTCGCCGCGTTCGGCCGGAACAGCCCCCGCAGGTAACGCGCGATGCCGAGCGCACCGACGACCGGGGTCCTGCGGGCCTGCACCTTGGCACCGCCGTCGGCCACGCTGACGGCGTCGTCGGTGAGCAGCCGGACCAGCGGCTCGGTGTCACCGCTGAGGGCCGCGGCGAGGAACTCCTCCACGACCTTGCGGGCGGCGGCCGCATCGACCTCGGTACGGGCCCGCTCCGCGGTGAGGTGCTGCTTGGCCCGGCGGTGGATCTGCTGGCAGTTCGACTCGGTGAGGTCGAGGATCTCCGCGATCTCACGGTGCCCGTACCCGAACGCCTCGCGCAGTACGTACACGGCGCGCTCGTTGGGCGACAGCCGTTCCATGAGGGTGAGCACCGCGAGGGAGACCGACTCGCGCTGTTCGGCGGTGTCGGCGGGCCCGAGCATCCGGTCGCCGGCCAGGACCGGCTCGGGGAGCCACTGGCCCACGTACGTCTCCCGCCTGGCCCGGGCGGAGGTGAGCTGGTTGAGGCAGATGTTGGTGAGCACCTTCGTCAGCCACGCCCCGGGCGTCTCGATCCGCTCCCGGTCGGCCGCGTGCCAGCGCAGGAACGTGTCCTGCACGGCGTCCTCGGCGTCACCGGCCGACCCCAGCAGCCGGTAGGCGATCGCCTCCAGGCGGCCCCTGGACTGCTCGAACAGATCGACTTCGGTCGCGTGCGGAGGGATCGGCATCCGGCCATGATCCGCCACGGGCACGGGCCCGTCCACCCGCCCCGGCGCCCGGCGCCCGGCGCCCGGCGGCAGCCTGGACCTCAACCGTCCAGGGAGAGGGCGTTCTTGGCGCGCCCGACGGACTCTCCGGAGGCGGGCCCGCCGGGGTTCTCCGTGGCCAGGGCCTGGTTGAGGGTGACGAAGGGGCGCATCCGCCGCTCGTACTCGGCGTACGCGGCGGCGTGGTCGACGCCGTGACCGCCGTGGCCCCCAGGGTCGACGCCGCGACCGCCGTGACCGCCACGGCCGCCGCCGCGGGCCCGGCCGAGGCAGTCGGCCAGGACGTACGCGCCGACGAGGGCGAGGCTGGTGCCCTGCCCCGACAGCGGGGAGGGGCAGTATCCGGCGTCGCCGAGCAGGGTCACCCTGCCGCGCGACCAACTGTCCATGCGGACCTGGGCCATGGCGTCGCAGTAGAAGTCGGGGGCCTCCTCGGCGGCCCGGGCCAGGCGGGGGCCGTTCCAGCGCAGGGCCGTGAGCTTCTCGACGACGATACGGCGCAGGGCGTCGGCGGAATCGGGGGTGCGGGCGAGCGGCCCCGCGGACTCGAAGCCGAAGGCGATCCGCAGTTCGGTGTTCTCCCGGACGGGCATGATGCCGAAACCCACGTCACCGTCCCGCAGCCACACCTGCCAGTCGTCGAGGCCGAGGAAGTTGTCCGCGCCGAAGACGGACAGGTGGCTGCCCAGATGACGGGTGAACCGTTCCTCGGGCCCGAAGGCCAGGCGCCGTACGGTCGAGTGGAGGCCGTCGGCCCCGATCACGAGGTCGAAGGTGCGCGGCGCCGCGTGCGTGAAGTCGACGCGGACGCCGGTCCCGTGCTCGGCGAGCGCGGTGATGCCGTCGCCGAAGAGGTACTCGACGTCCGCGCGGGTGTGGTCGTGGACCATCCGTACGAAGTCCTCGCGCAGCAGCTCGATGTCCTCGCTGTCGAGGCGGCCACTGCTGAAGGTGGCCTCGGTGGAGCGCTCGATCTCCTCGCCGTCGGGGGCGAGGACCGACATGCCGCGCATGCGGGTGCGTACGCTCCTGGCCTGCTCCAGCAGGCCCGTCCGCCCGACGACGTCGAGCGCGACACCGCGGATGTCCACGGCCTGGCCGCCGGCGCGGGGGCCGGGGGCGCGCTCGACGACGGTCGGCTCGAAGCCGTGCCGGCGCAGCCAGTGGGCGAGGACGGGGCCGGCGATTCCGCCGCCGGAGATGAGAACGGTCTGCATGGGAGGGCTCCTTCGGTACGTCCGCGCCGTGTCCGCGCCGTGTCCGCGCCGTGCGCTGTACGGGCTGTGCACGGCTGAACGTACGGCGTACGCGCAGTGCCTTCAACTGGCCGAATCCCCGTTCTGAGCTAGTACAGTTGGGCTCCTCCCATCCTTTCGGCTGCTAGCCTCTGTGCTAGTACAGAGCGGGAGGGGAAGAGAACGTGACGCATCCCACAGGGGCCCGGGGCGAGCCGCCGTACCTGCGGATCGTCGGCGAGATCCGACGCCGCATCACGGCCGGCGAACTCGCCCCCGGGGACCGGGTCCCGTCGACCCGTCAGGTCGCCAGGGAGTGGGACGTCGCATCGGCCACCGCCGCCAAGGCCCTGACCGCCCTGCGCGTGGAGGGGCTGGTCGAGACGCGGCCGCGCACCGGTACGGTCGTGGCCGCGCGCCCCCCGGCCGCGCCGGCCCCGCCCCCGCCCGCCCCCCCCGCCCCACCCCCGCCGGGGGGGGGGCCGACCCCCGCCCCGCGAGGTGGGCCCCCCCCCCGCAAACCCCCCCC
>NZ_JBHYVA010000028.1:0-20566 GCF_042750055.1 Streptomyces sp. NPDC059456 | reverse complement strand
GTGCTGTCGCGGCCCCCGCGCCCGCCCGCGGGGGGGGGGGGGGGGGGGGGCCCCCGCCCCCGCGCCCCCCGGCCCCCCCCCCCCCCCCCGCGCCCCGCGGCGGCGCCGGCACGACGCCGGCCGTCACCCGCCTCCGCTCCCGCTCCGGAGGGGGACCTGACCCTCGACCGGATCGTCCGCGCCGCCATCGACATCGCCGACGCGGAAGGGCTCTCGGCGCTCTCCATGCGCGGTGTCGCGGCCCGGCTCGGCGTCGCGGCCATGTCGCCGTACCGGTACGTCCCGAGCAAGGACGACCTCGTCCTGCTGATGGCCGACGCCGCCTTCGGCGAGGCGTCCTACCCCGCGGATCCGGCGGACGCCCCCGCCCCGGAGGACTGGCGTTCGCGCATCGAGCTGGGCGGCCGGACCCTGTGGGCCCTGTACCGCCGGCACCCCTGGCTGGCCCAGCTCGGCTCCCTGACCCGCCCGCTGTTCGTGCCGAACCTGATGGTGCACGGCGAATGGGTACTGACCGCGCTGGACGGTCACGGCCTGGATCCCGCCACGCTGTTCGACGTCCACGTACTGCTGTACAGCCATGTGCAGGGACTCGCGGTGCACCTGGAGTGGGAGGCCCACGCCGAGGCGACCACGGGCCAGTCGGAGGACGAGTGGATGGCCCACCGCGCCCCGGCCCTGCGGAAACTGGTCGACTCGGGCCGCTTCCCGGCCTTCACCAAGGCGGTCGGCGCCTTCGAGGACGGCTACGACCTGCGCCTGGACGCCCTTTTCGAACTGGGCCTCAAGGCCCTCCTGGACGGCCTGACCCCCCTCGTCGAAGCCCGGCCCCGGAACTGACGCGCACGCGCAGGAGCGAGTGTCCGCGGCGCGCCCGGGCCTCAGGCGTGGATCGGGAAGGACGCCTGGAACGCCAGGCGTTCGTCGGCTCCGGCACCGATGCCGGCGAGCACCCCGTCGAGCGCGAGGAACTCCTCCCATGCCGCCCTGCCCGTCGCCTCGGCCAGCCGGGCCACGACGAGATCCTCCAGGTCGGGAACGCGCTTGTTCTTCCAGACCTTGTCGGCGAGGCTCACCAGGAGGTCCTCGAAGCCGGCGCCCGGATCCGCCCACGACGCGTGCGTCGCGGCGAAACGGGCCGACTCGGGGCCGAACCCGTGGCCGAGCAGAAGCGTCCGCCCCGCCTCCTCGTGCGCCGAGCCGGGCCCGGAGAGCTCGCCGACGTGCACCGACTTCCCCACGTCATGCGTCGCCGCCCCGAACAGCACCGCCTCGCGGTCGAAGACCACGGGACGGTAGTCGCGTTCGAGCCAGTCGACCAGCTGGTGCGCCACGTCGTGGACGGCTCGCAGATGCGCCGCCAGCCGTGGCGGACTCCCCAGCTCGGACAGGAGCTCGGCGACACGGTCCGGCAGAGGGAGCAGGGGCGGGTCGGCGGCCCCGCTCATGGCTGTCGACAAGAGAGTGTTGGTCATCACCGCGTCAGGGTACGACCGGCACGCTCCGGGCGGCACCGGGGCGGGAACGTTCGTCGGGGGTGGGTCGTTGGGTCGGGGTCCCCCGCTGTGCATCATCCACCTCGGGAGTGCCGTGCCCAGTCCTTCGTCTGCCTCGTCCCCTTCGTCCAGTCCCGCCGTGCCCGCTCTGCCCCCGCTCGCCGCGCAGGCCGAGCGCCTGGTCGAGCTCGGGGTGCACCGGCTCGCGGGGGTGAGCGCCGACGCGCTGCACGCCTTCGCCGCGGAGGCCGGTCCACGGCGCGGCGCGGGCGACGCCCTGCTCGCGGTCCACCCCGACCGCGTACCCGCCTCCGCCCTCGCGCCGCTGCTCCGCCGCGACGACAAGCCCGGCTTCGTCGTCGTCGACATGCCCGACGTCGACCGGTTCGCCCCGCTGGACGGCGCCGAGGTGCCCGACGGCCCGCTCTACCTCGTCACCGGCATCGACCGCGGCGACCACCTGGCCAACCGGAGCCCGGAGGAGGCCCTGCCGGCCCTCACCGCGGAGGACCGCATTCCGCTGCTGCTCACCGAAGGCCTCCACTGGGTGCTCCAGCAGCCCGGGGCCCTGGAACGCAACCACTGCTTCATGACCATCGGCTCCCGGCTGCGCAAGGCGAACGGCGCTCCGGACGCCCGTACACCGGCGATCTGGATCAGCAACGGCACCGGGCGGGACGGCCGGGAGCGGCGCAACGCCCCGAAGGTCGGCTGGTGCTGGTGGGGCAACCGCCACACCTGGCTCGGCTTCGCCTCCGCCACCGGCCGTACCCCCTGAGGCCACGGCGACGTCAGAGTTCCACGGGCGGGTACGTCTCGGTGTAGCCGTCGCCTTCGGCGCCGTGGTAGGTGCAGGTGCGGGCGTTCAGGTCGACGTCGTACCAGACGACGCCCGCCTCCCAGCAGCCCCGGACGAACTCGGGGAACGTGCTCCCGCCCGCCTGGTCCGTGCGGAGCGCCGCGATGAGTGCCTCGCGGTCGAACGGGGCGACGTCGACCGGCCCCAGAGCCAGCGGCTCGCCCTGGACGGCGACCGGGCCGGCGTCGGTGAGGTAGAGCATGGCGTTCGACGGCACGGCCATGCGGCAGCGGCTGACCCCTGCCCGGCGGAGCGTTTCGGCGAGGTACGGGAATCCGCCGACCTCGGGGCGGATGGCGGCCGCGCGTTCCAGGGCGGCCTGCAGGTTGGTGATCGCCTTGCTCATGGTCTTCTCCGGGTGTCGTGGCGGGGGTGAGGTGGGCCCGGGCAGGCTTCACGGGTAGGATGACAACAGATTTTCAAACAGACATCATGTTGTCAAGCATGGGTGGTGTGGTCGCATGGCCGACGAAATGGCGCTTCTGGTCGCGGACGTGTTCGAGGCCGCGGGCCTCCTCCGCAGGTCGGGCGAGGGGCTCGCGGCCGCCGAAGGGCAGACGCAGGCCCGCTGGCAGCTGCTGAGCGTGGTCTCGGACCGGTCGCTGACCGTGCCCCGGGCCGCCCGCCGCCTGGGCATCGCCCGCCAGGGAGTGCAGCGCGTCGCGAACGACCTCGTACGGGAGGGACTGGCCGCCTTCCACCCCAACCCCGACCACAAGGGCTCGCCGCTCCTGGGCCTCACGCCCGCCGGGCACGCGACGCTGCAGCGGATCACGGCCCGCGCCACCGAGGCCCACCGCGATATGACCACCGGCATCTCACCGCAGGAGATCGCGGCGGCACGCGACGTACTGCGCCGGCTCGTCGAACAGGTACGCCGTCACCAGGACCCCGACCAGGCCGGGCGGCAGATCCCGTGACCCGGCCCGGACTTCCGTGCACGGCCGGCCGCACCGCCTGCGGGTCTGCGGGTCTGCGGGTCTACGGGTCCGCGTCACGATCTCGCCTGGCCCGAAAGGCAGTTGCGGGGAGCGGGGGGAGCTGTTCGGATCGGGGCATGGACGTCCACCTGGAAACCGACCGCATGGCGCTGCGCCGCTTCACCGAGGCGGACGTCGACGGCCTGGCCGCCCCGCACGGTCACCCCGAGGTCATGCGGCACATCGACGACGGCCGCCCCGTGCCCCGCGCGGTGGCCGCGCGGCGGACCCTGCCGTCCTTCCTCCGCGAGTACGGGGAACTCCCCGGCGGACACGGCTGCTTCGCCGCGGCGGACAAGGGCTCGGGGGCGTTCCTCGGCTGGTTCTCCCTGCGGCCGGCGAGCAGCGTCGGACTCGACGGCGGGACGGAGCCGGGCTACCGGCTGCTGCCTTCGGCCTGGGGCCGCGGGTACGCCACCGAGGGCGCGCGGGCGCTGGTGGACCGCGCCTTCACCGAGCTGGGGGCGGAGCGGGTCGTGGCCACCACGATGACCGTCAACGCCGCGTCCCGCAGGGTGATGGAGAAGGCGGGCCTCTCGCTGGTCCGTACGTTCTTCGAGGAGTGGCCCGAGTACATCGAGGGGGCCGAGCACGGCGACGTGGAGTACGCGGTCACGCGCGAAGCCCGGGACGGGGACATGGCCAGGGAGAAGGACAAGGACAAGGCCAGCCTCGGGAGCGCGCGGTGACCGCTCCCGCGTATCCCCCCAAGCCCGCACCCGGCGACCGCATCGCGGTCGTCTCCCCCTCGTCCGGCCTGCCGGGGCTCTTCCCGCTCCCGTACGAGCTGGGGCTCCGGCGGCTGCGCGAGGACTTCGGCCTCGAACCGGTGGAGTACCCGGCCACGCGCACCATGGGCTCCACGCCCCGGGAGCGCGCCGATGACATCCACGCCGCGTTCGCCGACCCGACCGTCAAGGCGGTGATGGCCTCCATCGGCGGCGACGACCAGATCACCGTGCTCCCGCTGCTGGACCGCGAGCTGATCCGGGCCAACCCCAAGCCGTTCTTCGGCTTCAGCGACAACACGAATCTGCTGCTCTTCCTGCACAACCTCGGCATCGTCGGCTACCACGGCGCCTGCGTGATGACCGAGATCGGCCGCCCGTACGCGCTGCACCCGCTGACCGCCGACTCGGTGCGCGCGGCCCTGTTCACGTCCGGCCCGTACGAGCTCCGCCCGGCCCGGCAGTACCGCGACCGCGACCGCGACTGGGCCGACCCGGCCACCTTCGCCGCGGAGCCCGAAGCGCAGCCCGGCGAGGGCTGGACCTGGCACCGACCCGACCGGCTCGTCGAAGGCCGCGCCTGGGGAGGCAACCTGGAGATCCTGTCGTGGCTGCTGATGGCCGACCGCGAGATCGAACGCGACCCCGCCGCGTACGAGGGCCGGGTGTTGTTCCTGGAGACGTCGGAGGAGATGCCGAGCGCGGAGGAAGTCTTCCGGATCCTGCGCAACATGGGCGAACGGGGCCTGCTGGAGCGCTTCCCGGCCCTGTTGATGGGCCGCGCCAAGGCGTGGTCGTTCCGGCAGGCGAATGACGGTGGCGGCAAGCGGCGTTATGCCGCCGAGCAGCGTGCGGCCGTGCTGGCGGCGTACGCTCCGCGCACCATGGCGGTGTTCGACGTCGACTTCGGGCACACCGATCCGCAGCTGGTGATCCCGTACGGCGGGCGGGTCCGCGTGGACGGCCCGGCGCGACGGATCACCGTGACGTACTGACGCCCGCCGCACGGGTGCCTGCGGCCTGTCAGCGGGCGCCCAGGAGGCCGTCCACCAGGGCCCGGAGGCCGTCCGCGTACGTGTCCTCGGCGGTCAGCGGCGCCCAGCGGGCCGCGACCTGTGCCAGGCGGGGCAGCTCGGCCGGGTCGAGGCCGGCGAAGACCTGGTCCCGGTACGTGGGGCGGTCCTCGCCCGCGCGCCGCCGGGCCGCCGTCGTGCGGACCACGATCTCTCCGGCGGTGTAGTACCAGATCGCGCGGTAGCCGTGCACGGCCCGCTCGGGGGTCATACCGCACGCGATCAGGCCGTCGATGATCTGCTCGACGAACCACAGGGCCGAGGTGGCCATCAGGTCGTCGGAGGTCAGCACCTCCACGATCCAGGGGCAGGCGGCGAGCGCGTCGTGGATCGCGGACGCGGCGACGACGACGCGCTCGCGGGGCTCGGCGGGCAGCCGGGGCCGGTGCAGTGTCCGCGCGGCGTGGTCGTCCAGCAGCAGGAGGAGGAGTTCTTCCTTGTTGCGGACGTGGTGGTAGAGCGCCATCGGCGTACTGCCGATCTCCGTTGCCAGCCGCCGCATGGTGAGCCGTTCCACGCCCTCCGTGTCGACGATCCGGCGGGCTTTGTCGATGACCTCTTCACGGGTGATGCGGGGAGGCCGGCCTGGGCTTTTGCGGGGCGCGGACGGTTGCGGCATGTCCTCATCATCTCCCAGGTATCGACAACGCCGACCACCGGAGCTATTTTTCTTACATGTATAAAAACTTACGCGGGCACCCCGGGGTGCTCCTCGCGGCGGTGGCCGTCGCCCAGTTCGCCGTCGCCCTCGACATGTCGGTGGTCAACGTCGCACTGCCCGCGGTGCGCAGCGCACTGGGCTTCGGGCCGCTCGGACTGTCCTGGGTCGTGCACGCGTACGCGCTCGCGCTCGGCGGGTTCCTGCTGCTGGGCGGCCGCGCGGCCGATCTGTACGGCCGGCGCCGGCTGTTCGTGCTGGGCCTGGCCGTCTTCGGCCTGTGCTCACTGGCGGGCGGGCTGGCCCTGACGCCCTGGCAGCTGATCGCCGCCCGCGCCGGTCAGGGTCTGGGGGCGGCCGCGGCCACCCCCGCCTCGCTCGCGATGCTCACCACCACGTTCGCCGAGGGCCCGCCGCGGGTGCGCGCGCTCGGGGTGTGGAGCGGCGTGAACGCCGCGGGAGGCGCCCTGGGCGTGCTGGCGGGCGGGCTGTTGACCGAGTACGCGGGCTGGCGGTGGGTGATGCTGGTCAACCTGCCCATCGTGGCGGTGGCCCTCGCGCTGGCCCTCGCGGGTGCGCGCCCGGACGTACGCCCCGCTCGGCGCGAGCGGCTGGACGTGCTAGGGGCCGCCCTGGCCACGGGCGGGGTCGGGCTGCTGGTGCTCGGCGTCGTCCGCAGCGACGCCCGGGGGTGGGGATCCCCGGTCACGTGGGCGGTGCTCGCCGCCTCGGCCGCGCTCCTGGCCGCGTTCGTCCTCGTCGAATCCAGGGCTGCCGCACCACTGCTGCGCCTCGGCCTGCTGCGCAGCCGATGGGTCGCCGGCGCCAACGTGCTGGTGTTCTTCGCGGCGGCCGGTCAGTTCGCGGCGTTCTACTTCGTGTCCCTGTACATGCAGCAGGTCCTGGGCATGGGCGCGGCGGCGACCGGCGCCGCGTTCCTGCCCTTCTCCGTGAGCCTGATCGCGGGCACCCTCGTCGCGACCCGCATCACCGCGGCCCGCACCCCCCGGACGTCGCTGGTGCCCGGCGCCCTGCTGGCCGCCGCGGGTCTGGCCTGGTTCGCCTGCATCCGGCCCGACGGCGGATTCCTCGGCGACGTGCTCGGCCCCTGCATCGTCACCGGCATCGGCGTCGGACTGGTCATCGCCCCGATCGTCGCCGCCGCGACCACCGGCGTCGCCGGCCACGAGGCAGGCGCGGCCTCCGGCCTCATGAACAGCTCCCGCCAACTCGGCGGCTGCATCGGCCTGGCCGTGCTGGCCACCGTCGCCGCGCACCGCACGGGTGCGGCCACCGGCCCCGCCGCGCTCAACGACGGCTACGCCCTGGGGCTGGCCATCGCCGCCGCGCTCTTCGTGGTCGCGGCGGTCGTGGCGATCGGCGTACTGCCCCGCAGCCTCCGGGCCGCGGCGCCCGACCCGCGACCGGCCGCCTCCGCACCGACCCGACTGGAAGGAACACGCTCGTGACCCCCCTGCAGACGACCCCCGTCGACCTGTTCGCCTCGGCGCTGCACGTCCACCCCGACGGCGGTGTCCGGGCCGCCGAGCGCCGGATGCGGAGCAGCGATGGCGGCGCGTGGCAGATCGCGGCGTTCCACGTGGCGACCGATGCCGACGTCCACGCCGACCACTGGGAGATGCATCCGGAGGCCGATGAGGCGGTGTGCTGCCTGACCGGCGGCGTCCGCCTCCACTTGCGCCCCACCGCGCCCGGTGGCGCGGAGGAGACGGTGCGGCTGCGGGCGGGGACCGCCGTGGTCGTCCCCCGCGGACGCTGGCACCGCCTGGAGGTGGACGCTCCCGGCGACCTGATGTCGATCACCCTCCGGCGCGGCACCCGCCTCGAGAAGCGCACCGCCACCCAGTGAACGGCGGGACCCGGGTGCGCGCCGCGCGCAGCCGCCACAGCGCCGGGGTTCAGGGCGCCGGGTCGGGGCGGGGGGTGGGGAAGACCGTGGCCGTGAGGGTGTGCGTCGCCTTCTGGTAGGCCGCTGCCAGGGACATCGTGGCGTCGTCCACGTAGTTCAGGGACGCGGTCAGGGTCTTCTTGCCGTCCGGTGTGCTGTACATCAGCCCCGCGTGGCCCGCGATGCCGCCGTTGTGGGAGATGAGGGTGACGCCGCCCGGGCCGGTGTCCTGGACGAACACCCCCAGGCCGTAGCCCGCCTTGGGGTGCGGCGTGCACATCCGGGCCAGGAGCGGGGCCGGGAGGAGCCGGCCGCCCGCCAGCGCGGAGACGAAGGTGTGCAGGTCCCGGGTGGTGGAGATCATGTCGCCGCCGGTGGAGATCCAGGAGGGGTTCTGGCGGGTGACGTCGACCGTCTCCTGCCGGCCTGCGTTCTCGTACCGGTAGTAGGCGTGGGCGTGCGGCCCGGGGATCTCGGGCGAGGTCTCCGGCAGGACGGTGTCCGACAGTCCGAGCGGGTCCAGGACCAGCCGGTGCATCTCGTCGGCGAACGGGCGGCCGGTGGCCCTCTCGACGAGCAGCCTGGCCAGTACGTAGTTGGTGTTGGAGTAGCTCCAGTCCGTGCCCGGCGCGAACCGCGCCGGCTTGGACAGCGCCAGCCGTACCAGTTCCTCCGGGCGGTGGGTCCGGAAGCGGTTCTCCACCCACTCCCGGCCCTGCCAGGGGATGCCCGGCACGACGGTGCCGTCCTCGTGGTACTCGCCGGTGAAGTTGAACACGCCGCTGGTGTGCTGGAGCAGCATCCGGGTCGTGATCCGGCGGTCCAGCCCGAACTCCTCCAGGTGGTCGTCCGCCGGGCCGTCCAGCTCGATCCTGCCCTCGGCGACCAGGAGCAGTACGAGGGCCGCGGTGAAGGTCTTGGTGTTGCTGCCGATCCGGAACCGCCCCTCGGTCGGCGGCTCGGCGCTCCCGCCCAGCTCGCCCACT
Source organism: Streptomyces sp. NPDC059456 (assembly GCF_042750055.1). Taxonomy (NCBI): domain Bacteria; kingdom Bacillati; phylum Actinomycetota; class Actinomycetes; order Kitasatosporales; family Streptomycetaceae; genus Streptomyces; species Streptomyces sp. NPDC059456. The sequence goes on along the minus strand of NZ_JBHYVA010000028.1, from coordinate 11,877 downwards.
CCGGCGCTGCCCACCCAGTGGCCGCGCTCGTCGTGCACGCGCAGGGTCACCCCGGTGAATCCGGACTCGACGATCGCCTCGATGGCCTGCTGCAGCTCCGGGCGGTCCGGCCCCGCGGCCGTGACGTCATCCATGATCGGTCCCCCTCGTTCCTTCTCGGTCTTGGTGCGCTTCAGAGGCTGCGGGCGGTGATGTCGCCCTGGGTGGTGGTCGCGTGGATGTCGAGGGCGGCGCCCGGGCCTTCGGTGTTGGTCAGGGTGTTGTGGATCCGGCCGTGGGCGGTGCCGGCGTCGAGGGTGGCGGAGGTTCCGCGGGCGGCGCCGACGGAGATGTCGCCCTGCTGCGTGTTCAGGGTGACGGTGCCGCGCTCGGCCTCGGTGATCCGGATGTCGCCCCTGGCGGTGCTGATGTCGGCGGCTCCGCGCAGGTGCCCGATGGTGATGTCGCCGTCGAGCAGGGTGAGGCGGGCCGCGGCGGCCTCGTCGATCCTGACCGGGCCCTGCGCACCCTCGAAGGTGACCTCGCCGAGGCGTCCGACGCCGCGGAGTTCGACGGCGGCGGTCTTCGCCTCGACGCGGGAGCCGGCGGGCAGCTGGACCGTGACCTCCAGCGAACCCGAGGCGCCGAGGAGCTGGTTCTTGGCTTCCGGGGCGGTGATGTGCAGGACTCCGTCGCGGTACTCGACCGTGGTCCGCTCGGCGGCCTTCACGTCACGGCTCTTCGAGGCGTTCGCGGGCAGGACCTCGACGGTGGTGTCCGCCCGGTCCGCCGCGATGAACCGGACCAGTCCCGCGGGGACGTTCAGGACGGCGGCGACGGGGGCGGGGGTGTCGAACTTCAGCATGGTGTTCTCCGGGTTCCTGTCGTGCGCACCTCGTGGCGCGCTGTTTCCGATGACAGAAACACTACGTTGCGTTCACAGATTCAGGAATAGTTTGATTGCGCTGGAACGCCATACAGCCAGGTCAGACCCCTGAAGTCATTGCAATGGACTGACGCCTAATGCAATGAATCTCTGCGCGACCGTTGCAATGGGATGACGGTGAACGCTAAGCTGCACGCATCCAGGGCCACGAACGACCGCAAAGGAGACCGCGATGCCGGGAGGCAGGCTCACCCAGCAGGAGCGGCAGCAGATCGCGTTGGGGGTGGCCGACGGGCTGGCCTACGCGGAGATCGCCAGGCGCCTCGACCGTCCGACGTCCACGGTCACGCGCGAGGTGATGCGCAACGGCGGACCCACCGGCTACCGCGCCGACATGGCCCATCGCGCCACCGAGCGGCGCGCCCAGCGCCGCAGGCAGCCCGCGCCCCGGGGCCCGCAGGTTCCCGGGCAGGCCGACGGGCGCGACGCCGAGGCCGTGCGCGAGTACGAGGAGGAGACGTTCACCAACGTCCTCATGCAGACGGGCATGCCCAGGATGACGGCCCGGATCCTGGCCTGCCTGTGCACCAGCAACACCGGCAGCCTCACCGCGTCCGAACTCGTCCGGCGCCTCGAAGTCAGTCCGGCCTCCGTCTCCAAGGCGATCACGTTCCTCGAAGCCCAGGGCCTCATCCGCCGGGAGCGCCACGAGGGCCGCCGCGAACGCTACGCCGTCGACGACGACGTCTGGTACCAGTCCACGGTCACCAGCGCGCGGGGCACCGCCCGGCTCGCCGGCATCGCACGCCAGGGCGTCGACGTCCTCGGCCCCGACACCCCCGCAGGGGCCCGCCTCGCCAACATCGCCCGCTTCGTCGACTTCGTCTCCGAGAGCATCGTCCGCGCCGCGGACCAGGCGCGCGACATCCTCCACACCGCACCCGGAACGGACGCGGACACGGACGCGGACGCGGACGGCAGCACGGTCTGACCTGCCGTCAGGCAGGGCGGAGCCCGGGGGCGGTCAGGCTGCGCGCAGGGCCGCCGCGCCGAAGGAGACGTCGAAACGGTCGCACCAGATGGTGACGCTGCTGTAGTCGGCGACGTTCACCTCGGCGGGGACCGCGTAGTTCTGGTCACCCTTGTTGCCCTTGAGCTTGCCGAGGCTCACGTGCTTGCCGTCGTCGAACACGCGCCAGCCGTCCACACCCTCCTTCACCGGCGCGTCGGTGAGCCAGACGCGCAGGTCGGGACCGTTGCTGGTGTCGAGGCCCACCAGGCGCAGGGTGTAGGAGCCGTCCGGGAGGCGGACGAGCTCCGCCGTGCCCGTGGTGGTGTGTTCGTGGCTGATCAGCGAGCCGGTGGCGACGGTCCGCGGGCCGGTGGCGCCCTTGCCCGCGGCCGCCGGTGCCGGCGCCCCGGCGGCGGGCGCCGTCGGCGCGGCCTCCCGGACCGTCCGGTCCTGCCACAGCTTCCACGGCTGGAACCAGTACAGGCCCGCGCCCAGCAGCACCGCGGCGGCGAGCAGGGCGGTGACGATGAGCGTGCCTCGGCGTCCCGTGCGTCGTGTCATGACGATCCTTCATCTTCGGTGGTGCGTCATGCCATTCAACGCCGCGGCGGGGCCGTGGACCATCCGCGGACCGATGACGAAACCCTTACGTCGTGCGCGCACCCCGTCGGGCGCATCCGCTCCCCCTCGATTGTCAGTGGTGGGTGAGAAGGTTGGAGCATCCAGTCGGAAAGAGGGGGAGCGGCCATGTCCGGAAACCAGAACTACATCAATCACGTTGCTCTTGTGTTGGACGCCAGTTCGTCGATGTCACACCTGAACCGCAAGGTCGTGGAAGTGGCCGACCAGCAGATTGCATATCTGGCCCGCCGGTCGCAGGAACTGGACCAGGAAACCCGGGTCACGGTGTACGTGTTCGCGGACAAGGTGGAATGCGTCATCTACGACAAGGACGTGCTGCGCATGCCGTCCCTGAAGCAGATGTACCGGGTCGGTGGAATGACGGCGCTGCTGGCCGCCACCCTGAAGTCGCAGCGGGAGCTGGCGCAGACGGCCCAGCTGTACGGCGACCACAGCTTCCTGACGTTCGTGCTGACCGACGGGCAGGAGAACGCGAGCCACCGCTGCACGGACGCCCCTTCCGGCAACCCGCGCGAACTGGTGCAGGCCGTCTCGCAGCTGATAGCGACCCAGCAGGACAACTGGACGCTGGCCGTGCTCGTGCCGGACCAGATGGGCAAGCGCGAGGCCATGCAGTGCGGTTTCCCGAAGGACAACATCGCCATCTGGGACGCCACGAGCACGCAGGGTCTGGAGGATGCCGGCGAGGTCATCAAGCAGGCCACCGAGAAATTCATGGTGGGCCGTTCCCAGGGCATCCGGGGATCTCGGGCGGTGTTCTCCATGGGCGCGGACACGGTCAACAAGGACACCATCGAGGCGGCGGGTCTCACCCCGGTCGATCCGTCGGAATACCAACTGATTCCGGTGGCCCGTGATGCGGGGATCCGGGAATGGGTCGTCGAAAGCGGGAACACCTACCGGACCGGCTGTGCTTTCTATCAGCTGAGCAAGTCGGAAAAGGTCCAGGCGCGCAAGCAGATCGCGGTGCTGGAAAAGAAGACGGACCGGGTGTACACGGGGCCGGAGGCCCGCGCCCTGCTCGGTCTGCCGGACGTGGAGGTTCGCGTCAAGCCCGACCACAACGACGACTTCACCATCTTCGTCCAAAGCACCAGCGTGAACCGGAAGCTCGTGCCGAACACGCGGCTCCTGCTCATGGGCTGACGCCGTGAAGAGGTCCGTCCCCGGCAGGGGCGTCCTCGTCCGCGGGCGGGAGCGCCGCTCCGGGCCAGGTGGCGCAGGCCCAGCACACGCAGGAACGTCGTCGGGCCGGTCACGACGCCCGCTCTCCGGTCTCCGGCAGATGGAGAGTCGGGCGACCGCGGCCGGCGTCCCCGTGTCACCCACACGGAAAACGCTTGGACGGCGTCGGCGCGGGCGCGGGAGACTGCGGATTCCGTTACGCGACGACTACACAGGGTTGCCATGGAATCGGCTGCATCACGAGGAGGCCCGCCCGGCAGGGGATCGGTGGTCCTCGCACTGCGTTACTACGGCAGGGAGTTGACCCGGCTGCGGTGGTGGACGGCGCCCGGCATGCTGCTGCCGGCCGTGGGCAACATCGGCATCAACTACATCGCGCCGCTGGTCGTCGCGAAGCTCGTCGGCCGCATCGCCGGGGGCGGCCTCGGCCTCGGGTCGGCGCTCCCGTACGTCCTCGGGTTCGCCGCCGTCCTGCTGCTCTCCGAGGGCGCGTGGCGCGTCGGCCTGCACTGCCTGAACCGGCTCGACGCCCTCGGCATCGAGAGCCTGTACGTGATCGGCATGGACCGGCTGTTCGCCAAGGACGCCGCGTTCTTCCACGACAATTTCGCCGGGTCCCTGACCAAGCGGGTGCTGAGCTTCGCCTCCCGCTTCGAGGATTTCGTCGACACGCTGACCTTCTCGGTCGTGGGCCGGTTCGTGCCGCTGCTGTTCGGGGCGGTGGTGCTCTGGCGCTACGAACCGCTGCTCGTCGTGGCGCTGCTGGTCATGATCGCGGTGACGGGCGTGTGCGTGCTGCCCCTCGTACGGCGCCGGCAGGCGCTCGTCAACCGGCGCGAGGAGGCGATCGCCCGGGTGTCGGGGCACGTTTCCGACAGTCTGATGAACATGGACACGGTCCGCGCGTTCGGTGCGGAGGACCGCGAGGCCGCCGAGCACCGGTCCCGGGTGGCGCGTTCGCGCGGGCTGATGCTGCGGTCGTGGGACTACGGCAACCTGCGGATCGACACGGTCGTCGCGCCGATGTCGGTGGTGACCAACGCGCTGGGCCTGCTGCTCGCCGTGACGGCCGTGACGGCCTCCGGAGGCGGTCAGGGGCACGGTGTGGAAGCGGTGGTGGTCGCGTTCACGTACTACTCCAACGCCACGCGGATCATGTTCGAGTTCAACCAGATCTACCGGCGGCTGGAGAGCTCGATGACGGAGGCTTCGCAGTTCACGCAGCTGCTGCTGACGCCGCCGACCGTGCTCGACCCGCCGTCGCCGGAGCCGGCGCCCGCCGCGGACCGGGCCGGCGAGGTGCGGTTCGAGAAGGTGACCTTCGCCCACGCGGGTGCGGAGCCCCTGTTCGAGGGGCTGGACCTGGACGTGCCCAGCGGGGCGAAGATCGGGCTGGTGGGCCGGTCCGGCGGCGGCAAGACCACGCTCACCCGGCTGCTGCTGCGGATGACGGACATCGACGCGGGCCGGATCCTGATCGGTGGCCGGGACATCAGCAGGCTGCGCCAGCGCGATCTGCGCGGCCTGATGGCCTACGTGCCGCAGGACCCGGCGATGTTCCACCGGACGCTGCGGGAGAACATCGCGTTCGCCCGCCCGGGCGCCACCGACGCCGAGGTCCGCCGCGCGGCCGAGGCGGCGCACGTCACGGAGTTCGCCGACGCGCTGCCCGACGGCCTCGACACCATGGTCGGTGAGCGCGGCGTCAAACTGTCCGGCGGGCAGCGCCAGCGGGTGGCGCTCGCCCGGGCGATCCTGCGCGACGCGCCGATCCTGCTGCTGGACGAGGCGACCAGCGCCCTGGACTCGGAGAGCGAGATCCTCGTCCAGGAGGCGCTGTGGCGGCTGATGGAGGGGCGGACCGCGCTCGTGGTCGCGCACCGGCTGAGCACGGTGGCGCACATGGACCGGCTCGTCGTCCTCGACCGCGGCCGGATCCTCGAACAGGGCACGCACCGGGAGCTGCTGGCCGCCGACGGCACGTACGCGAAGCTGTGGCAGCACCAGTCGGGCGGCTTCCTCGACGGTGCGCCCCCACCCTCGTCCGTGCCCCCGCCCTCATCCATGCCCGCGCCCTCGTCCGCACCGGCGCCGGCACCCTCGCCCTCGTCCGACCTGCCGTGATTCCGCCGGGTCCGTTACGGCGACTCCTGGAGGTAGGCGGCGATCAGCGCCAGGTCGTTGGCGATGGACAGGACCTCGACGGGGTCGGCGGTCGGGGTGGAGGCGCCGTTGACGCCCGCGTAGAAGGGGTCGAAGCGGCCGCCGCCCTTGTCGAGGTAGCCGGCGATGGTGATGGCGCCGACGGCGAGGCGGTCGTTGAGGGAGTCCCCGCCGACGGCGGCGCCGGTCTTCCCGAACACCTTCCCGCGCGCCGGACAGCTGCGGCAGTTCTCGGCGAGCAGACCGTCGACGCCGAGGATGGGCAGTGCCTCGCGGAAGCGCCGTGCGTCCGGGGTGCGCTGCCAGTACGCCAGCATCTGCACGAGCGCCTGCGGGGTGGCCCGGTCGGCCGGGTTGCCGCCGCGGCCGTCCACGAGCTCCGCCTGCTCGCGGTCGACTCCGGCCCGGTCGAGGAAGGCGGCGAGGACAGGGAACCCGTCGGCGCACTGGTGGCTGCCGGTGGTGACGGCCATGAGGCAGATGCCGAGGTTGGCGCCCAGGTTGTGGCTGACCTTGAGGATGAGCTTGGCGTACTGGTCGTACGGCGGCGAGGTGTACGCGGCCACCCGCGGCCGGCCGTCGTAGGAACGCGGCAGCCGGGCGACGGGGTTGGGGCCGTTCGCGGCGGCGGTCACCTGCACGCCGGCCCGGGCGAGCGCCTCGATCAGCGCGGTGCGGCCGAAGGTGTTCGGGTCGACGACGGGAGAGGTGCGCAGCAGCGGCGCGGCGTCGGCCGCGATGGTGCCGGACAGCCGGATGCGGGTGCCGCCGCCGGTGGTGGTCACCGTGATGTTCGTGGGCCCGCCGGCGGCGACGGTCTTCACCGTGGAGGTGACCTGGTACGGGGCGACCTTGGGCCGCCAGTCCAGGCGGGCGGCGGCGCCGGCCCGGTCGCCGGGCGTGGTGAGCAGGTCGATGAGGTTGTCGTTGACGATCAGCGGGGTGGGGGTGGGGTCGAGGACCGGATCGGGGACGAACAGGCGGCTGTCGACGATGACGTCGCCCTCGACGCGGGTGATGCCGGAAGCGCGGACCTGCCGGGCGAGCCGGTCGATGCCGGCCAGGGGGTTCTCCGGGGTGAGGGTCGCGCCGGGGAAGTCGTTGGCGTACGTGTGGTCGAGGTCGGTGTACGCGACCGTGCCGTCGGGCCGCGTCCGGCCGCCCAGGGTGAGGTCGCCCTGGGCGACGAGGTCGAGGTCGCCGGTCAGCGTGGTGCCGGTGCGGGTGCCGACGGCGTAGACGGGCGTGACGAAGCGGTGGTCGGTGCCCAGGGTCCGCCAGGTGCCGGAGACGGGGAACAGCTTCGCGGTGGAGCCGGGGATGAAGAACTGTCCGGGGAACATGCTGTGCAGCACGCGCCCGCCCGCCGGTTCGGTCTGCAGGAGTCCCCACTGGGCGTGCCGGTACTCGGGTTTGCGCATGATCGCCGTGATGCGCGGGTCGAGCCGGCCCGGGTCGCCCGCGTCGCCGTACGGCCACGGTGAGGGGGAGGGCGGGGGCGACGGGGAGGCGCTCCGGGCCGGGGCCGCGCGGGCGCCGGTGCCCGAGGCCAGCGTCACCAGCAGGAGGGCGGCGAAGGCGGCGGCCGCCCGGCGCCGCAGCGCCGCGCCGCGTGCCGCACCGCGTATCGGATGTCCCACAGCACGCTCCGTTCGTCGCGGCTGTCGTCTCCCGAGGCTCCGGGGCGTGTGAACAGGGTGGCACGGCGCGTTCCGGCGCGCACGTCACCCCGGGTGGCGCCCGGGGTGACGGTGGCGGCGGGGGCACGGCGGGTGGCGGGGCGGCGGGCGGCGGCCGTCAGTCCTGCGCGGTGGGGCGGACGACGATGTCGCCCACGTCCACGTTGTCCGGCTGTTCGACGGCGTACGCGATGGCGCGGGCGATGGCGTCCGGCGGGATCGCCGTCTTGTCCATGCGGTCGCGGACCAGGGCCTGCATCTGCGGTGACATGGAGTCCGCGAATTCCGTCCGCGTGACGCCCGGGGAGACGACGGTCACGCGCAGGCTGTCGCCGGCCTCCTGGCGCAGGCCCTCGGAGAGGGTGCGTACGGCGTTCTTGGTGGCGGCGTAGACCGCCTGGAGCGGGACGATCCGCAGTCCGGCGGTGGAGACGGTGTGGACGAAGTGCCCGGAGCCCTGCTCGCGGAAGACCGGCAGGGCGGCGGCGATCCCGTACAGGACGCCCTTGAGGTTGACGTCGATCATCCTTTCCCAGTCCTCGACGCGGAGCTCGTCCAGCGGGGAGATCAGGCCGACCCCGGCGTTGCCGACGAGGACGTCGAGCCTGCCGAACCGGTCGCGCGCCAGGTCGACGAGCCCGGTCAGGTCCTCGCGGCGGGTGACGTCGGTGCGGGTCCAGGCGGCTTCGCCGCCGGCCCGTTCGATGCGGGCGGCCAGGGCGTGCAGCCGCTCCGTCCGGCGCGCTCCGAGGACGACCTTGGCGCCGCGTGCGGCGAGCAGCAGGGCGGTCGCCTCGCCGATGCCGCTGCCCGCTCCCGTGATCGCCACCACCTTGCCCGCGATGCCGTCGCTTTCGGCGCCGGTCTCGACGCCGCTCCCGACGCTGCTCCCGACGTCGTTCTTGCGGTCGTTCTCGTCTTCGGTTCCCGACATGATCGGCAGTCCTTCCGCGAGGAATACGGGCAGGCCAGGGCATGCCCTAGAGTCAAGTGGAGGCGCCACCACTTATCGCAGACTAAGTGGGCGCGCCTCCACTTAGCAAATGACGGAGAACGAGAGAGGACGGCCGCCGCGGATGAGCCGGGACGCAGCACGCCCGTTGAGGGCCGACGCACAGCGCAACAGGGACAAGATCCTGGCCGCGGCGGTGCGCGTGTTCACCGAGGAGGGGCTGGACGCGCACCTGGAGCGCATCGCCCGGGAAGCGGGCGTGGGCACCGCGACCCTGTACCGCAACTTCCCCACCCGCGAGGCGCTCGTCGAGGCGGCGTACCGCAACGAGGTGGCGCAGCTGCGCGACGTCGTCCCCGGGCTGCTGGCGTCACGGCCGCCGTACGAGGCGCTGCGCGCGTGGACCCGTCTCTTCATGGACTACGCCACGGCCAAACTCGGCATGGCCGATGCGCTGCGCGCCATCGCCGCCGCGGGGAGCAACCCGTACGCCCACAGCCACGACATGATCCGGAGCTCCATCACCGAGCTGATGGACGCGTGTGCCGAGGCCGGGGCGATCCGGACCGACATCGGCCCGGCCGACATGTTCGCGGCGCTCGCCGGCATCGCCCTGACCTCGGCGAAGCCCGAACAGCGGGAGCAGGCCGAACGGTTGCTGGACCTCACCCTGGACGGTCTGCGGCGCGCTCCGTCGCAGGGCTGAGCAGCCGGCGGAGCCAGCGGGTGCGGGCCTCTCGGGCGTCGCGGCTGAGGGCGGCGTGCGGGGCCAGGCCGTCGAAGCCGTGATAGGCGCCGGGCCACACGTGCAGTTCGGCCTGGCCGCCGGCCCGCCAGATGGCGTTCGCGTACGCCACGTCCTCGTCCCGGTAGATCTCGGCCGACCCGACCTCGATGTAGGCCGGGGGCAGCCCCGAGAGGTCGGTGGCGCGGGAGGGGGCCGCGTAGGGCGGCAGGTCCGCGGCGCCGTGGCGCTCACCCAACAGGGCCTGCCACCCGGTCGTGTTGGAGGTGAGGTCCCAGGCGCCGAGGCCGGTCATCTGGTGGCTGGAGAAGGTGCTGCCGCGGTCGTCGAGCATCGGGCACAGCAGCAGCTGGCCCAGGGCGGCGGGGCCGCCGCGGTCGCGGGACAGCAGCGCGAGGGCCGCGGCGAGCCCGCCGCCGGCGCTCTTGCCGCCGATGACGACGCGGTCCGCGTCGATGCCCAGTTCGGCCGCGTGGGCGGCCGCCCAGACGAGCCCCGCGTAGCAGTCCTCCAGGGGTTCCGGGTAGCGGGCCCGCGGCGCGAGGCGGTACTCGACCGAGAGCACGGCCAGGTTCAGGGGGTGGGCCCACTCGCGCAGGATCCCCGGGAGCACGGACCAGGCGTTGCCCATGACCATGCCGCCGCCGTGCAGGTAGTAGAGCAGCGGCAGCGGGCCGGCGAGCCCCGACGGGCGCGCGCTCACGAGCGTGACGTCCGGTGCGTCCGGCGGCCCCGGGACGCGGAGCTCCGCCACCTCGAAGCGGCCGTCGGCGCGCAGGTCCTCGACGGTGGGCCGGGGGCGGGCGGCGGCGTCCCGCCGCTGCCGGGCCGCCAGGTTCTCGGGGGTGATCGGCGCCTTCACCTCCTCGTCCAAGGCGTCCAGCGCGACGCGCAGTTCGGGGTCGAAGGGCACCGGTGTGCGGCGGGCGCTCATGAAGCGTCCTCTGGTCCGATGAGATGCATGCGGCGTATCCCATCACGCCCCGTCCCCTGGCCGCGGCACCGGAGGGTCACATGACAGCTGTCATACGGCACACGTGACCGCGGGCTCTGCCTCCGAGACCCCTCCCCCGGCCAAAATATCGATCATCACACCGACCACGGGGGCAGCAGCATCATGGACATCCTGAAGAAGAAGACCGCGAAGACCGCACCGGCCGAGCGGGTCGAGCAGGTCGACCCCGCCACCATGACGCCGGCCGACTACCGGCTCCCGATCTGGTTCTTCGGCTTCGAAGGCGTTCTCGCGGCCGCCTTCGACATCCTGCAGGCCTTCCCTTCGGCGTGGCCCGTGCTGCTGGTCCTGCTGGCCGTGAACATCATCGTCTCGCTGACGATGATGCGCAGGCGGCTCCGGCTCGCCAAGGCGCTGTGGCGCGGCAAGGAGACCCGCAAGGTCGCCATCGCGCTCGTCGCCCTCCGGATCGGCAGCCACTTCCTGCTGAACGCCCTGGGTCTGGCGGTCACTTCGACCCTGGGCCACGTGCTCTTCGCGTGCGTCATGAGCGCGGTGACGATCGGCCTGCTCGCCTACTCCCAGCAGACCGCCATCCGCGCCCTGACCTCCCGCCCCGCCCCGGCCCCCTGCCCCGCCGCCTGACTCCGACCGGGGTCAGCGGGCGCTGCCGAGGGTGCGGTCCGCGGCGGCGCCCTCGAGCATCAGGGTGGTCTCCTCGATGCGCTCGAAGCGGCCGTCGGGCGCGAGGTCGGCGAACACGTAGACCTCCATGCGCACGGTCGAGCCGTCCTTCTTCGTGATGTGGGCGGTGTGCCGGTCGGCGTACCGGCTGCCGTCGTACAGCTCCTCGTGCACCTCGACGTGACCGCCGGCGACGACGCTGCGCACGTGGGTGATGTGCTCGACGAACCCGGCGCGGTCGGCCCACTCGCCGTCCGTGCGCTGGCGGTACTCCGGGGTGAAGTGCAGGTCGGCGGCCTCCTGGACGGTGAGGTCGCGGTTGAAGATCAGGTCGTTGAGGGCGGCCTCGATACCGGTGCGCGTCATGTCGGTTCCTTTGCAGAACGAAGGAGAAGTGCGTGCGTTTCGCACGCAACTCCCTCACTGTAGCACCGGTCGCGTGCGCTGCGCACGCTATTCTGGAGGCGTGGAGAACGAAGTAGGACACGAGATCGCTGAGGCGCTGGGCATCCTGCTCAGGCGCACCACCCGCACGCAGCTGCACCGCCGGCTCACCGAGGGCATGGGAGAGGGGGTGGACGAACAGACCTACCCGGTCCTCAGCGCACTGGCCCGGACCGGCCCGCGCAGCGCCGCCGACCTGGCGCCCGACGTCGGCATCGACCGCTCCGGCGTCACCCGCCGGGCCTCCCGGCTGGAAGCCGCCGGCCTCATCCGGCGCGAGGCGGACCCCGCCGACGGGCGCGCGCACCTGCTCGTCCTGACCGAAGAGGGCCGGTCCGCGGTCGCCGAGCTGCGTACCCGGCTGGCCGCGCACATCATGGGCAGCCTGTCCGGGTGGCCGCCGGGCGAGGCCGAGGAGTTCGCCCGGCAGCTGCGCCGCTTCACCGCCGAGGGGCCCTTCGCCTAGAGCGGTGTCCTGTCGACCAGGCCGGGCCCGCCGCACCCGGGGCCGCCCGCCCGGCCCGCCGGGCGCCTCCGGCGCGGTCGTCGAC
>NZ_JBHYVA010000027.1:18008-27739 GCF_042750055.1 Streptomyces sp. NPDC059456 | reverse complement strand
GCCCAGGCTCCGGGTGGCAGCCGCGTGCAGTCCCAGCCACACGTGCCGCTCCCGCGCAAAGGGACTCTCGTCGTACGGGATCGGCCCCGCCGGCTCCTCCAGCGACGTCGGCCGCCCCGGCGCGGCCGGCGCCAGCGGCGGGTTCCCCGGGTCGATCCCGATCGCCGGCGCCACCACCATCAGCTCGCGCAGCAGCCCCTGCGCCGACCCCAGCGGCCCGCCCCCGGCCAACAGCTCCTCGTTGGCCAGCGGAACCGCGAAGTCCACCGGGACGTACGCCCCGGCGTGGTCGTAGTGCCACACCAGGTGCGACTGCTGCGCCGTCGACTCGAACATCTCCAGCAGCTGCTCGTAGTCCCCGCCCAGCTCGTCCACCGGCGTCACCGGCAGTCCGCAGATCTGCAGCAGGTAGGCCCGCCGCAGGAAGTGCAGGGCGTCGTAGTCGAAGCCGGCGACGGGGGCCACGTCCCCGCTCAGGCCCGGCATGTAGGCGAACACGGGCACGGACGGCAGTCCCGCGTCGCCCAGTGCCTTGTCGTACGAGGCGATCTCTTCCGCGAACGGGTTGTCGGGGCTGTGGCACAGCACGTCGACAAGGGGGACCAGCCACAGGTCACAGGCCACGCGGGCTCCGATCAGTCGTTGTCGCCGATCCGGCCAGCGTAGTGCGCCGAACACCCTCCGCGAAGGGCTGCGCAGAACCTGGGGCGGAACAGCCCGCTACGGCCGCCCCAGGCCCACCCTCCAGACCCATACGTCCTGCACCTTCTTCGGCTCCTGCCCGAGCAGCCCGGTGAGCAGGTCGCGCAGTTGCGTGTCCCGGTCCTGGAACGGCAGGACGACCGCGCCCGCCTTCCAGAACTCCAGGTCCTGCCGGGCCTGCTCCCGCCACTGCGGGGTGACCTCCGGGGGCTCGGCCCCGTAGCGGACGTCCCGCAGGAGGTTCGAGAGGTGCCGCGGGGTGGCCCCGTAGATGCCGATGCGCTCGGGCCCCCACGGGCCGTTGAAGTAGCCGCCGGCCAGCCGGAAGCCGAAGTCCGCCTCCACCTGCCAGTGCAGCGCGTCCGCCTGGCCCGGGTCCGGCAGCGGCACCGGCACGAGCGCCTCGCCGTCCCCGACGTAGTCCTTCCACGCGCCCGAGGCGATGAACTGCGGAACCGGCTCCCGCTCCCGCACGGCCAGCGGCAGCGGCAGCACCGGGATCAACGCGGCCGCCACCCCGAGCAGGCCGAGCGTGCGCAGCTCGCGCCCGCGCATCCGGACGATCCGGTCCAGGGCGAGCGCCAGCAGCACGCCCAGCACCGGGGCGCACACCATCGCCACGCGCCCCTCGATCACCGATTCGAACAGCGGCGCCTTGCCCATCAGCCGCCAGGGCCCGGGCAGCACGACGCCCGTGTGCGGTACGGGCACCCACGGCCCGAGGGACAGCAGCAGCGCCGCGGCGCCGGTGATCGCGAGTGCGCGCACGACCGTACGCCGCCACATCCACACGCACACGGCCACGCCGAAGGCCAGCAGCGGCCAGCCGTAGAAGGCGTTCTGCTCGGTGGTGTTCATCGAGAGCCGGCCGGCCGTCTCGGCGTCGCCGAACAGGGAGCGGGCGGCGTACTCGACCAGGGCGCGCGGGCTGTTCCCGGCGTTGTCCCCGTGCAGGACCGAGTGGTAGCTCTGCGGGCCGAAGAACTGCCAGTACAGCGGGACGGCCAGCAGCGGCACGCAGACGGCGGCGGCGATCACCAGGCCGAGGCCCAGGGGCCGCGCGGCCTCCAGTGCGCGCTCCCTGTCGACCAGCAGGTACGCCAGGCAGAAGAGCAGCATGCCGAGCGCGGCGATGAGCAGCGGCTCCTCGCCGAGGAAGATCTGGTACGTCGCGAACAGGCCGAGCAGGACGCCGTCCCGGACCACACTGCGACCTTGATTTTGCCCATCGCACAGGCGCAGGGCCCGGTCGATGATCAGCGGGAGCATGAAGAGGACGACGAAGTTCGGGTGGCCGTTGGCGTGCGAGACCATCGGCGGCGCGAAAGCGGCGAGCGCCCCGCCCGCGGCGGCGGCCCAGCGGCCGTGCACGAAGCGGCGGCGGATCAGCCAGTACCAGGTCCACGCACTGGCGGCCATGCCCAGCGTGAGGACCAGGACGAAGGTGACGGTCTCCCCGAACAGCAGCGTCACCGGGATCAGCGGGACGGTCAGGCCGAGCATCGTCGCGTTGGCCATCAGGTTCACGCCGTCGGGCATGCCCTGGGTCAGGGTGAAGAGCGGGTTGCGCAGGTGGGTGATGTTGTCGGTGGTGACGCCGACGAACCACTCCCACTGGTTCTGGTCCTGGAGCGCGTCCTTGAGGTAGCGGCCGTCGAGGTCCGCCCACAGGCCGTGGAAGACGTACGCGGAGAGGGCCAGGAAGACGGCCGCGACGGCGAGGCCGCCCGCGTTCAGCCGCAGCAGGTCCACGAGCGCGCGGCGCCGGGCGCCGGCGGCCCGGCGGGGCCGGGGCGGGCGCGGGGTGGGCGGTGCACTGCGGCGCACCGGGACCTCGGCGACGCGCCAGCCCTGCCGGCGGACCCAGCGCAGCACCTCGGCGTCGACGGCGGGGCCGTCCAGGCGGGAGGCGGCGAAGGCGGCCCGTGCCCGGTCCCCGTCGAAGAGCGCGAAGGTGAAGGTGCCGGTGCGGAATCCGGGTATCCCCGGGATGCCCAGGGCGCGGACCAGGCGGTTCGCCGACCGGCCGAGGGCGACGGCTGCGGCCGTGGCGGGCGCGGACGCGGTCGCCGAGGGAGCGCCGGCCCGGGGTCGGCCGGCCGCGGACGCGTCGGCCGGGGGTTCGGCGGCCGCGGCCGCGTCGGCTGTGTGCCGGCCGGCCAGGGGTGCGTCGTCCAGGGGCTCGGCGGCCTGATGCCGGTCGGCCGGAGGTGCGTCGGCGTGATGCCGGCTGGCCGGGCGTTGGCCGGCCGGGGGTTCGTCGGCGTGATGCCGGTCAGCCGGGGGTCCGTCGGCCTGATGCCGGTCGGCCGGGCGGTGGCCGGCCGGGGGTTCGGCGGTTTGATGCCGGTCGGCCGGGGGTTCGGCGGCCCGGGTGGGGGCCAGGGCCTGTTCCAGCCGGTCCAGCTCGGCCGGCGGTGTCTTGAGCCCGCTGTCGGCGAGCAGGACGCGCTCACCGGCGGAGGCGAGCACTCCGGCGCGCAGCGCGGCGCCGGGGCCGCGGTGGTGCTCGGAGCGGATCAGCCGGATCCGGGGGTCGTCGGCGGCCGCGGCCTCGACGAGGGCGGCCGTGGCGTCGGTGGAGGCATCGTCGACGACGACGAGTTCCCAGTCGCCGGGTCCGGTGCCGAGGCGGACGTCGAGGTGTGCGCGGAAGGCGTCGAGGGCGGGGCCGATCCGGTGCTCGTCGTCGTGGGCGGGGACGACGACGGACAGCCCGACGGCGCCGAGCCAGACGGGGGCCGGCCCGGCACCTCCCGCCGCTCCGGCCACTCCGGCCGCTGCGCTGGTTCCGGTCACGCGCCGACCGCCTTCAGGCCCGCGGCCCAGTCCAGTCCGTGCTGGTTGTACGCGTACACGAGGCTGCGTACCTCGTCGGCGTCGGCGCGGGTCACCGCGTCGACCAGCTCGTTGTGGCCGGACCACAGCCCGGTGTGCAGATCCGCAGCCGACTTCAGGTGCGGTACGGCGAAGACCCAGCACTGCACGCGGATGCGGTGCAGGAACTCCGAGATGTACGTGTTGCCGACCAGCCCGCTCAGCTCCCTCCAGAAGCGCAGGTCGTAGCCGATCAGCACTTCGAGCGAGCCGCTCTGCGCGGCCCGGCACGCCTCCTCGGCACGACGGCGCACCGACACCAGCATTTCGCCGGAGCCGGGCGCGGTGCCGCGCTCGACGAGCCGCCGGAAGATCCCGTCCACTATGAGCGTACGGGCCTCGATCATGCCCCGGTAGTCGTCCACGGAGTAGACGCGCACGCGGAAGCCCCGGTGCTGCACCGATTCCAGCAGCCCCTGCGCCGCGAGGTCTACCAGTGCCTCGCGTACGGGGGTCGCGGAGACCTCGTACTGCTCGGCGATCTGCTTGACCGTGAACTCGGTGCCCGGTGGCAGGCGTCCCGCGAGCACCTCGTCGCGCAGCGCGTCCGCGATCTGCTGGCGAAGGGTGTTGCGGGTGACAGCGCCGCTGCCTGGCATAGGGGTCCGTCTCCTTAAGTGAACTTCGGACACCTTAGGCCAGGCAGCAAGGCTGAAACCGATCGAACGCGGACCATTTACATCACGCCGGGGCGGCGCCGCGGGTCACGCCGGGGCGGCGCCGCGGGTCACGCCGCGGTCGTGCGGCAGGTCGTGCGGCAGGTCACGCCGAGGTGGTGTGGCGGTCCGCGACCGTCAGCGCCTCGTCCAGCAGGGCCAGGCCCTCCTTGACCTCCGTCTCCGTGATGGTGCACGGCGGGACGACGTGCGTCCGGTTCATGTTCACGAAGGGCCACAGGCCGGAGGCCTTGCAGGCCGCCGCGAACTCGGCCATCGGCGCGTTGTCGGCCCCGGCCGCGTTGTACGGGACGAGCGGCTCGCGCGTCGCCTTGTCCCGGACGAGCTCCAGGGCCCAGAAGGTGCCCAGGCCGCGGACCTCGCCGACCGACGGGTGCCGCTCGGCGATCTCGGCGAGCGCCGGGCCGATCACGTTCTCGCCGAGGTGCGCGGCGTGCTCGACGACGCCCTCCTCCGCCATCGTGTTGATCGTCGCCACCGCTGCGGCACAGGCCAGGGGGTGGCCGGAGTACGTCAGTCCGCCGGGGTAGGGGCGCGTCGCGAACGTCTCGGCGATGGCGCCGGAGATGGCGAGGCCGCCGAGCGGCACGTACCCGCTGTTCACGCCCTTGGCGAAGGTGATCAGGTCGGGGGTGACCCCCCAGTTCTCGGCGGCGAACCACTTGCCGGTCCGGCCGAAGCCGGACATCACCTCGTCGAGGACGAAGACGATGCCGTGGCGGTCGCAGAGTTCGCGGACACCCGCGAGGTAGCCGGCCGGCGGGGTCATGATCCCGGCGGTTCCGGGCACGCTCTCCAGGATGATCGCGGCGATGGTCGCCGGCCCCTCGAAGGCGATGGTGTCGGCGAGGTGCGCGAGGGCGCGCTCGCACTCCTCGGCCTCGGTGGTGGCGTGGAACGGCGAGCGGTAGAGGAAGGGGCCCCAGAAGTGCACGACGCCCGCGGCGCCCGTGTCGGAGGGCCAGCGGCGCGGGTCGCCGGTCAGGTTGATCGCGGCGGCGGTGGCCCCGTGGTACGAGCGGTAGGTCGACAGCACCTTCTGGCGGCCGGTGTGCAGCCGGGCCATCCGTACGGCGTTCTCGACGGCCTCGGCGCCGCCGTTGGTGAAGAAGATCTTGTCCAGGTCGCCCGGGGTCCGTTCGGCGATGAGGCGTGCGGCCTCGGAGCGGACGTCGACGGCGAAGCCGGGCGCGAGGGTGCAGAGCCGGGCGGCCTGCTCCTGGATCGCGGCGACGACCTTGGGGTGCTGGTGGCCGATGTTGGTGTTCACCAGCTGGGAGGAGAAGTCGAGGAAGCGGTTTCCGTCGTAGTCCCAGAAGTACGACCCCTCGGCTCCGGCGACGGCGAGCGGGTCGATCAGGGCCTGGGCGGACCAGGAGTGGAAGACGTGGGCGCGGTCGGCGGCCTTGACGGCCGCGCCGGTGGCGCCGGAGGCGACGTGAGGGGTCATGGGGAGACGCTAGAAGTGCGCAGGTGGGACGGGATATGGGCGGACTGTCTGGGGGCGGGGGCCGGGTCTCGGCAGTCTGTCTGTGCGGAATGCGGTGAGGGGGGATTTGACGATCGAAGATTGACAGCACACTGTCGACATGACAGTCTATTGTCATAACCCGTGGATTTCATGGAGGAGGCGGCGACATGACCGGCAACACCCTCACCACTCCCGGCGGCCCGGCTGCAGGAACGGTCCACCTCGCGGTGTACGACACGTACGCGGACTGGGAGACGGGGCACACCACCGCCCACCTGACCCAGCGCGGCCACCGGGTCCGCACGGTCGGCTTCACCACCTCAACCCCGGTCACCACGATGGGCGGCGTCCGCATCCAGCCCGACCTGGCCCTCGCGGACCTCGCGCCCGAGGACTCCTCCCTCCTCATCCTGACCGGCGCCTCGCTCTGGGACGCTGGCGACGACCTGGCGCCCTTCGCGGCCAAGGCGCGGGAGTTCCTGGCGGCCGGAGTGCCGGTCGCGGCGATCTGCGGCGCCACGGCCGGCCTGGCCAGGGAAGGCCTGCTCGACGGACACACCCACACCAGCGCGGCCGCCGGATACCTCGCCCAGCAGCCCGGCTACGCGGGCGCCGAACGGTACGTCGAGGCCGACGCGGTGACGGACGGCAACCTGATCACGGCGGGCCCCACGGAACCCGTCGCCTTCGCCCGGGAGGTCTTCGCCCGGCTGGACGCGTACGCTCCGGAGGTCCTGGACGCCTGGTACCGGCTGTTCCACGACTCGGACGCGAGCGCGTTCCCCGTCCTGATGGCGGCTGCGGAGCGCGGCGATGCCTGAGCCCGTGGCCGCCGGCTCCGACTCCGACTCCGCGACCGACTCCTCGCCCGACTCCGCGACCGGCTCCGTGCCGGACTCCGCGACCGGCTCCGGTCCCGGCTCCGGTCCCGGCTCCGTGCACGGTCCCGGTCCCGGGCCCGATCCCTCGCCGGAACGGGCCCGGCAGGATCTGCTGAGCCGCACCGCCCTCGGCGTGTTCGGGCTGAACGGCCGGTTCCTCACGCTCTCGGAGGAACTGGCCCGGCCGGCCGGGCTGACCGCGGCCTGGTGGCAGGTGCTGGGCGCGGCGCTCCGGGAGCCCCTGCCGGTGGCGGGCATCGCCCGCGTCATGGGCATCACCCGGCAGAGCGTCCAGCGCATCGCGGACCTGCTCGTGGCCAAGGGGCTCGCCGAGTACGTGCCGAACCCGGCCCACCGCCGCGCGAAACTGCTCCGGCCGACGGAGGAGGGCCGCGCCGCCGTCGCCCGCATCACCCCGGCCCACGCCGCCCTGGCCGACCGTCTCGCGGAGGAGCTGGGCGAAGCGGCCTTCGCGGAAACGGTGCAGGTCCTGGACCGCCTCACGACGGCCCTGGACGCCCTGCTGCTCCCCGCCCGCGAGGTGCCGGCCGGGGAGTGAAGCCGTACGGACGAGCCGACCGCAGGCGGGATCCCGGTGGCACTCCGGGCCGCGTGCCCACGCAACTGCTGACCGCGACCGGCGTCCTGGCGCCGCTCACCCTCGTCCCCGGCCCCGGCCCCGGCCCCGACATGGCCGTCGTGACGAAGCGCGCCCTCTCCCGTGGGCGCGCCGACGGGCTGCGCGCCGTCGCCGGGATCGCGGCCGGGCTCCTGCTGTGGGGCGCCCTCACCCTGGCCGGGCTCGCCGCGCTGCTCGCCGCGTCGGCCGAGGTGTATCCGGCGTGAAGCGCGCGGGCGCCGCCTGCCTCTGCCTCCTCGGCGTCCGGTCCCTGCGCCGGCCCGGCGCGGAGCCGCCCGCCGTCCGCGGGGCCGCCCGCCGTCCGCGGGGCCGCGGGCAGCGCCTGGCGGACCGGCCTGGTCAGCAACGCCCTCAACCCCGAGACCGCCGTCTTCTGCACCGGGCTGCTGCCCGCCCTCGCCCCGTCCGGGCTGCGCCCGGCCACCGGCATGGCGCTGCTCGTCCTGCTCCATCTCGCCCTGACGGTGCCCTGGCTCGGCACGTACGGGTACGTCCTCTCGCGCGCCCGGCAGTTATTCGCCCGGCCGCGCGTCCGCCGGGTCCCGGACCGGGCGACCGGTGCGGTCCTGATCGGCTTCGGCGTCCGCGTGGCGACGGCGCCGTAGTCCTGGCGGGGTACGGGTGCCGGGCCGGGCGACCCTGACGGCCCTGGTGACCCGGCCCGCCCGGAGTGCCCCGGCGGCCCTGGTGTCAGCCTGCGGCGAGCCGGTCCAGTTCCTCCCCGATGGCGACGCGCAGCCCGTCGTGCCGCCCGCCCGGCTCGTACCGGCTCCCCCTCCAGTACTCCTCCCCGTACAACCAGACGGGCATCCGCACCCGGTCGGCGGGCTCCCACGCGTAGCGGGGCCAGATGTGGGCGTGGAGGTACGGGTCGGTGTTGCCCAGGATCTCGATGTTCACGCGGAGGAAGGCCGGGTCGAGGCGGCGGCAGGCCCGTTCGACGGCCTCGGCGAGCCGCTCCATGTCGGCGAGGTACGCCGTCCTGCGCGGCCGTGGCAGGTCGGAGAGCCGGGTCACTGACGGGTCGTCGGTCAGCAGTACCGCGTACCCGGGGAGGAACTGCCGGTCGCCGATCACGGCGAAGCCCTGGTCGAGGCGGCGCAGGACGGTCGGGTTCGCTCCGCGGTGCGCGCTGCCGATGCGGTCCGCGCGCCAGTCGCCGCCGGGGGTGGAACTACCGCTGTGACTGGCGTTGTTGAGGTTCTCTTCCGCGGTCATTCCGGGACCTTAGTCGACCGCCTCGGGGAGGACGTCCGAGGGTGGACGCCGTCGCTCGGTCCGTGGCTCTCAGGTCTGCCCCGTCATACCTGAGAGCCACGCACAAAGGCCGCTCCCCAGCGGGACGCCGACGAGGGGTCCCACTTCCTAACTTCGGAACCAGAGAAGACGCCCCGTCAGCCCCTCTGGACCGAGCGAAGGAACAGGGACCCGCCATGACCCGCCCCACAGGACGCCCCGCAGGACGCCCCGATGATCACGTCGCAGTTAGCGCCGAGGGTCACCGCGCCGGACGACGGCGCGGCCGTCTGCGCCGGACCCTGCTGGCCGGCCTCGTCGCCGCGGCCGTCGTGTTCCCCGTGTCCGCCGCCGCCTCTCCGGATGTGCCCGCGCCGGCGCCCGCCACCCTCGCCGAACACACCTCGCTCCCCGACCGGTACGCCGCGAACCGCGCCGACCTCGCCGAGGCGGAGCGGATGGCGGAGGCCGCCGGGCGCACGGGGCGGGCCGCGAAGCTGCGTGCCATGGGGGCGGGGGGAACGGCCCGCTTCCTCGTCTTCGACGGCCGCGGCGCGGGGCGCGCGGTCGAGGTGCTCGGCGATCTGGAGACCGCCGACCGGGTCGCCGTGCTGGTCCCCGGTTCCGACACCACGCTGGACACGTACCAGAGGTTCCGTGCCGGGGCGGTCGCCCTTCAGCAGCGCCTCCGGGCCGAGCATCCTCGCTCCGCCGTGGTCGCCTGGCTCGGGTACGACACCCCCGGCACGGTCAGCACGACCGTCCTGACCACCGACCGGGCGGATGCGGGCGCCGCCGAGCTCGGGCCCTTCCTCGACCGCTTGGCGCGGGCCGCCGCGCCCGGCGCCCGGCTCTCCCTGCTGTGCCATTCGTACGGGTCCGTGGTCTGCGCCCGGACCGGTACCGGACCCCAGGTCGGCGACATCGCCCTGTTCGGCAGTCCGGGCACGGGCGCCGCCTCCGCCGCCGAGCTGCCGACGGCCGCCCGCGTCTGGGCCGGGCGGGGCGGCTCCGACTGGATCGCCCACGTCCCCCATGTCCGTCTCGGCGGAGTCGGCTTCGGGACCGACCCCGTCGACCCGGCCTTCGGCGCCCGGCCGGTGGGCGCCCGCCCCCCGGGGGCCCCCGGGCGCGCCCCCGGGGGCGGTGCGCGCTTCCGGCGGGGGGCGCGCCGGCCCCGCCCCCCCCGCCCCGCCCGGGCGCCCCCCCCGCCCCCCGCCGGACTCCTCGGCTGCGGGGTCATGGCC
>NZ_JBHYVA010000027.1:716-17998 GCF_042750055.1 Streptomyces sp. NPDC059456 | reverse complement strand
ACAGCCTCACCCGCATCGTCCTCGGCACCGCCCCGACCACCCCGGAGGCCCCCCGTGCATGAGCTCCGCGCCCGCTGGTCCGTCCTCGCGGACCGCATCGACGCCGGTACACCCGCCGACCGCGACCGGACCGTGGACGCACTGCGGTCCTTCGCCATCCTCGGCGTGGTACTGGGCCACTGGCTGGTGACTGCCCTGACCACCGCCAACGGCGGCCTGAGCACCACCAGTCCGCTGGCCCACCTGCCCTGGCTGGCGCCGGTGTCCTGGCTGTTCCAGACGCTCGCCGTGTTCTTCCTGGTCGGCGGCCAGGTCGCCGCCCGCGGCTACGCCTCGGCCCGCGAACGCGGGGTCTCGTACGGGGCCTGGGTCGGGCAGCGACTGTCGCGGCTGTTCCGGCCGGTGGCCGCCGTGCTCGTGCTGTGGACCGTGACGGCGGGCGGCCTGCTCCTCGGCGGCGCGGAGCCGGGCACCGTCCAGACGCTGCTCAAGCTCGTCCTCTCGCCCCTGTGGTTCCTTCTCGTCTTCGCCGCGCTGACCGCGGCCACCCCGCTCGTGGCGCGGCTCAGCCCGGTGTGGCCGCTGGCCGTGGTGGCCGCGGTGGACGTCTGGCGGTTCGGCCTCGGCGGGCCCGAATGGATCGGCTGGGTCAATGTGGCCGCCGGCTGGCTCGTCCCCTACACGCTGGGCGCCGCCTGGTCCCGTGGGGCGTTCGCCCGGCGCGGACCGGCCGCGCTGCTGCTGGGCGCGGGGGCGGCCGCCACCGTCGCACTGGTGCTGTGGGGCGGGTATCCGGCGTCCATGGTCGGTGTCCCCGGGGCCCCGATATCGAACCTGAACCCGCCGACGCTGGCCGCCGCCGCGTTCGGACTGGCCCAGTGCGGGCTGGCCCTGCTGCTGCGCGGGCCGCTGGAGCGGGCCATGCGGCGGCCCCGGGTCTGGGCGAAGGTGGCGCTGCTGAACCTGTCCGCGATGACGGTCTTCCTGTGGCACCAGACCGCGATGATGGCCGTCACCGCCCTGGGGCTGCTGGCCCCCGCCGATCTGCCCGGGCTGCACACGGTGCCCGGCTCCGTGCAGTGGATAGCCGCCCGGCTGCTGTGGCTGCCGGTGTTCGCCGCCGCGCTCGGCGTCTGCTGGGCCGCGTTCCGTACGTACGAGCAGGGTGGGCGGCCGAAGCGGAGCCGCTCCTCCAGGACCGTCGCGGCCTCCCGCCCGGCAGCCGGTTCCCCGCCGGCTCCGGCCGCGGAGATCACCCATGCCTAGGCTGGCCGGTGTGAACGAGCAGAGCGCGCCCCCGGCCACTTCCCCGGCCCAGGAGCGGAGTCCGGCGGCCGACGGGGCCCCGGCGGCAGACCCGCACGAACCGCCCCCGGGCCGGGCCTCCGCACCCCGGGGAAGGTGGCTGGGAGACCTGGGCCGGGACCTGCTCACCGTGGAATGGGATCCGCTGCCCAAGATGTCCCGGCCGCGTTGGCTGAACCGGCTGCCGCACGTCGCGGTCGGCTACCTCGCCGTCCTCTTCTGCTTCCTCACCACGGAACAGATGGGCGACCACTACGGCGTCACCGGCGGGCCCCCGCTGGTGACGGCGCTCCTGACCGGTGCCTCGATCCTGCTCGCGATGTTCCGGCCGATGGCCGGGTGGTGGCTCGGCCTGCTGGCCGGCGGGCTGGGCGCCTGGCTGATCCACGGCGATGTCGGGGCGGAGCAGACCTGGCCCTGGACGGCGGCAGGGCTGATCGGGTTCGCACCGGTGCTGCTGCTGGTCGCCCTGCGCGTCCCGCCCCGGGTGACGGTCGCGGCCGTCGCCGTCCCCGTCGTCCTCACCGGTCTGGCCGAGCTGTTCTTGAAACCGGAACACAGCCAGACCACCGTCCTGTCCGCGCTGCTCCTGTACGGCTTCGTCGGCCTGCTCGGGTACGCGCTGCGGGCCACCCGCCTGGCCCGCGGCAAGCTCGTCGAGCAGGAGACGCTCACCGAGGAGGAGAGGGCGCAGCGCACCCTGCTGGAGGAGCGCAACCGGATCGCCCGCGAGCTGCACGACGTGGTCGCCCACCACATGTCGGTGATCTCCATCCAGGCTCAGGTCGCCCCGCACCTGGTGGAGAACCCCTCCGAGGAGCTGAAGGAGAACCTGGCGGGCATCCGGGAGAACGCCCTGGAGGCCCTGACGGAACTGCGCCGGGTGCTGGGCGTGCTGCGCTCCGAGCAGCCGCACGATCCGGCGAACCCGCACCATCCGCAGCCCACCCTCGCCGAACTGGGCGGCCTCGTGGACAACGTGCGCAGCGCCGGGCTGGAGGTCACCACCGAGATCGCGGGCGTCCGGCGGGCCCTCGCCCCGGGCGTCGAGCTCACCGCGTACCGGATCGTGCAGGAGGCGCTGAGCAACTGCCTGCGTCATGCGCCCGGTTCGCGGGTGGAGGTCGGTGTCGCGTACGGTCCGCGCGAGCTGCACCTGTGCATCGCCAACAGTGCCCCGACCCGGCCGGCCCCGCCGTCGCAGGGCGCGGGGCACGGCCTGCTGGGGATGCGGGAGCGGGCGGGCATGCTGGGGGGCGAGCTCGCCGCCGGCCCCCGCCCCGGCGGTGGGTACGAGGTGAGCGCCGTGCTCCCCATGGATCCCGAGACGAAGAAGGACTGAACAGGGCTCATGAGCACTCCGGCCGAACCGATCAAGGTGATGATCGCCGACGACCAGATGATGGTCCGGCAGGGCTTCACCGTCCTCCTCAACGCCCAGCCCGACATCCAGGTCGTCGGCCAGGCCGTGGACGGCGCCGACGCGGTGGCGAAGGTCGCCGGACTCGGCCCGGACGTTGTGCTGATGGACATCCGCATGCCGGGGATGGGCGGCATCGAGGCCACGTCGATCATCACGGCCGTCCCGGACTCCGCCGTGAAGGTGCTGGTGCTGACCACCTTCGACCTCGACGAGTACGTGTACGAGGCGTTGCGTGCCGGGGCTTCCGGGTTCCTGCTGAAGGACGCGTCGGCCGATCAGCTGGCCGAGGCCGTGCGGGTGGTGGCGGCAGGTGAGGCGCTGCTCTCGCCGAACATCACGAAGCGGCTGATCACCGAGTTCTCCCGGCTGGGGGCGCCGCGGGCGCCGTCCAGGGCGCGGATCGACGAGCTGACCGAGCGGGAGACCGAGGTGCTGTCGCTGATCGCGCAGGGCCTGTCCAACGCGGAGATCGCCGGGCATCTGGTCGTGGCGGAGCAGACCGTGAAGACCCATGTGGGGCGGATCCTGGTGAAGCTGGGCCTGCGGGACCGCACGCAGGCGGCGGTGTTCGCGTACGAGACGGGTCTGGTCCGTCCGACGGGCTACTGAGGGGTCCGAGTAGTACCTGAGAGGGAGGGCGGGATATCCCCTTCAGCGGCGACGCGGACGAGGGGGCGGCCGACCTACGGTGTGTGTATGACCGAGACGACCTCCCGGGCGACCCCCCGGACACCCGAGTTCCGGATGGCCTCCGGCTTGTTCGAGAGCCTGCGCCAGGATCTGATCACGGACGCGTTCGCGTACCGGCCGCTGCCGCCGATGCGCACGGACGGGCCGGTGACGCGGCGGCTGCCGCAGCGGATACGGCCGCACCTGGTCCATCTGCCGCATGCGGTCGTGGGTTTCCTGGCGTTCCTCGTGGTGATGGTCACCTCCACCAACAGCGGCGAGTACCTGGCTGCAAGCACCTCCCTCGTGATGGGGCTGGTCGCGGCCACGCCGGTGCTGATGACCCTGGTGCGGCCCGTGGGGGCCTTCTGGGCGACCGTCGTCGCCACGCAGGCGCTGCTGGTCGTCGGTTCGCACACGAACGACGTGTGGCCGTGGACGCCGGGGGCGTTCTTCGCCTACATCACCACGGTGACGATCGCCGCGATGCGGATCCGGCCCCGGGCGGCGGGCTGGATGTGGCTGATCACCCTGGCGAGCGGGATCGCGGTACCGGTCGTGCTCGGACGGGGGGAGCCGGTCGAGATCATGCCCATGGCCTTCCTCCTGGCGGTCTCCCTCCTGGTCGTCACGGTCCGCAACATACGCAAGGAGGCGGAGCAGGAGGTGAGCGCGCAGCAGGAGGTCACGGCCGTCGAGCGGGACCGGCGGACGCTGCTGGAGGAGCGGACGACGATCGCGCGGGAGCTGCACGACGTCGTGGCCCACCACATGTCGGTCGTCGCGATCCAGGCGGAAGCCGCGCCGTACCGGGTGAAGAATCCGCCGCCGGAGCTGGAGGCGGCGTTCGTCACCATCCGGGAGAACGCGGTGGCGGCGCTGACGGAGCTGCGCCGGGTGCTGGGTGTGGTGCGCTCCGCGGACTACGAGGCGCCGGACGCCCCGCAGCCGACGCTGGCCTCCCTGGAGGGGCTGCTGGCCAATGTGCGGGAGGCCGGGCTGAACGTGGAGAAGACGGTGACGGGTGCGGTGCGGGAGCTGCCGCCGGGCGTCGAGCTGTCGGCGTACCGGATCATCCAGGAGGCACTGAGCAACACCCTGCGCCATGCGCCGGGGGCGGCGGCCTCGGTCGAGGTCTCGTACGTCTTGGGCGGGTTGGGCATACGGGTCGTGAATGCGGCGGCGACCGGGGACGTGCGGCCCTCGCCGGGCGCCGGGCACGGAATCACCGGGATGCGGGAGCGGGTGGCCATGCTGGAGGGGGAGATGACGGCCGGAGGGACCGCGGCGGGCGGGTACGAGGTGGCGGTGTTCATACCGGTGCGCGGCCGGAAGGACGGGGCGCAGGAGCCGGCACAGGAGCCGGGGCGGCCGGCATGACGATCAGGGTGTTGATCGTCGACGACCAGATGATGGTCCGGGAGGGCTTCTCGGTCCTGCTGAACGCGATGGACGGCATCGAGGTGGTCGGCGAGGCGGTGGACGGCCGGGAGGCCATCGCCCAGGTGGCGGCGCTGCGGCCGGACGTGGTGCTGATGGACATCCGGATGCCGGTGATGAACGGGCTGGAGGCCACGCGGGAGATCGTGGCCGCCGACACGGACGCGAAGGTGCTGGTCCTGACGACCTTCGACCTCGACGAGTACGTGTACCAGGCCCTGCGGGCCGGGGCCTCCGGGTTCCTGCTCAAGGACGCCTCGGCCCGGCAACTGGCCGACGGGGTGCGGGTGGTGGCCTCGGGTGAGGCGCTGCTGGCGCCCACGGTCACCAAGCGGCTGATCCTGGAGTTCTCGAAGCTCTCGGCCCCGGCGAAGCTCGCGGACCCGGCGGGGGTCGGGGAGCTGACGGAGCGGGAGACGGAGGTGCTGGTGCTGATCGCGCAGGGGCTGTCCAACGCGGAGATAGCGGACCGGCTCATCGTCGCGGAGTCCACGATCAAGACGCACGTGAGCCGGATCCTGGTCAAACTGGGCCTGCGCGACCGCACCCAGGCCGCGGTGTTCGCCTACGAGACCCGCCTGGTGACCCCGGCGTAGTCCCGGCGCGCGGCGCCACGGGGCGACTTCGGGCCACGGCCGGGGCGTTCTCCTACAGTGGCGGGATGGGCTTTGATCCGTGGGATGCCGCTTTCGTCGCCGATCCGTACCCCGCCTACCGGCAGTTGCGCGAGCAGGGCCGCGCCCTGTGGTGGGAGGCCACCGGGCAGTGGCTGGTGCCGCACTACGCCGACGTGAGCGCGCTGCTGCGCGACCGCCGGCTGGGCCGGACCTATCTGCACCGGTTCTCGCACGAGGAGTTCGGCCGCGAGGCCCCGCCCCCGGAGCACGAGCCGTTCCACGTCCTCAACGGGAACGGCCTGCTGGACCTGGAGGATCCCGCCCATGCGCGGGTGCGGCGGCTGGTGTCCAAGGCGTTCACCCCGCGGACTGTGGAGCGGCTCGCGCCCGCCGTGGACCGGCTCGCCGGGGAACTGGTCGGGCAGCTCCTCGCCGACGGGGGCGGCGACCTGCTCTCCGTCGTCGCCGAGCCGCTGCCCGTCGCCGTGATCGCCGAGCTGCTCGGGGTGCCCGCGCAGGACCGGGCGCTGCTGCGGCCCTGGTCGGCGGACATCTGCGGGATGTTCGAGCTCCGCCCGGACGAGGAGACCGCGCAGCGGGCGGTGCGGGCGAGCGTGGAGTTCAGCGCCTATCTGCGTGAGCTGATCGCCGAGCGGCGCAAGGAGCCCGGCGAGGATTTGATCTCCGGTCTGATCGCCGCCCACGATGAGGATGCCCGGCTCAGCGAGCAGGAAATGATCTCCACCTGTGTCCTCCTGCTGAACGCGGGCCACGAGGCCACCGTGAACACCACGGTCAACGGCTGGTGGACCCTTTTCCGTCACCCCGAGCAGCTCGCCGCGCTCGATTCCGAAAAGTTGTCCACAGCTGTGGATGAACTCATGCGCTTCGACACCCCGCTCCAGATGTTCGAACGGTGGGTGCTCGACGAGATCACGGTCGGCGACACGGTCATCCCGCGCGGGGCCGAGGTCGCGCTGCTGTTCGGGTCCGCGAACCGCGATCCCGCCCGGTTCGAGCACCCCGACGTCCTGGACCTCGAACGGGCGGACAATCCGCACCTGAGCTTCGGTGCCGGGATCCACTACTGCCTGGGCGCTCCGCTCGCGCGGCGGGAGCTGACCGCGTCCTTCGGGGCCCTGCTGGCGGACGGAGTCCCGCCCCTGAAGCTCGTACGGGAGCCTCGGTGGCGGGACGGGTACGTCATCCGCGGTCTGGACGAACTCCTCGTGGAGTTCTGAGGCCTGACGCCCCGGCAGCTAGGCGGCCAGGTCCCGGCGGCGCAGCGCGGCCAGGCCGGCGGCGAGCAGAGCCGCAGCCAGCGCGGTCAGCACCAGCACCGGCGCCCAGGCCATGCTCTGCGCACCCGGCAGTTTGGGCAGGTGGGCGAAGGGCGAGAGGTTCAGGACGCCCTGCGGGAGGTTCAGGGCCGGCCCGATCCAGCCCAGCGTCAGCGCGGCCCCGGCCACCGCCCAGGCGGCCGGGGCGTACTTCGGGGCGGCGCCGTGCAGGAGCGCGGCGAGGGCCCCGATCACCCACACCGCCGGGAGCTGGGCCAGGCAGGCGCCGACGGTCGCGGCGGTGTCCTGGAGGCCCCGGCCGTGCCCGATGCCCAGCCCCAGCCCGGCCAGCAGCAGGATCAGCGCCGAGCCGCCGAACGCGACGGCCAGGTGGCCGCCGGCCCAGCGCAGCCGGCCGACCGCGTTCGCGAGCAGCGGTTCGGCGCGCTGCCCCGACTCCTCGGCGCTCAGCCGCAGCACCGCCGAGACGATGTACAGGGCGGCGACCATCCCGAGCATCCCGGCCATCGTCGCGAGGAAGGCGTCGGAGATACCGCTCCGGCCGCCCATCCGCTCGATGATCTCGCGGGTGCGTTCGTTGTCGCCGACCAGCTGCGTGGCCCCGTCGGTCATCCCGCCGAAGACCACCCCCGCCGCCAGGAAACCGAGGCTCCATCCGGTCAGGCCGCCGCGCTGGAGCCGCCAGGCCAGCGCCCCCGCGCTGCCGAGCCGGCCCTCCGCCGGGCCGGGCCGGGCCGGCAGGAAGCTCATGCCGAGGTCGCGGCGGCCGGCCAGCGCGTACGCCGCCGCCACCTGCACCACCACGGCCGCCGCGAACAGGCCGAACACCCACCAGCGTGCGGCCGCGAAGGCCCGTACGTGCTCCAGCCAGCCCAGCGGTGACACCCAGGTCAGCGCGCTCGAACCCGCGGCGCTGCCGGCGTCCCCGGCAGCGCGCAGCACGAAGGCCGCGCCGATCAGGGCGCCGGTGAGCCCCTTCGCGAGCCGTGCGCTCTCGGTGAGCTGCGCCGCGATGGCGGCCAGGGCGGCGAACAGCATCCCGGTCGCCCCGATGCCCAGCCCGAGGGCCGCCGCACCGCCGGTTCCGCGCCCGGCGAGTCCGCCCGTCACGAGCAGAGCGGCCGCCGCATTGGCGGCCAGGGCCGCCAGCAGCGCGGCCGTCAGCGGGGCCCGGCGGCCCACCATGGCGGCGGACAGCAGCTCCTGACGGCCCGTCTCCTCCTCCTCGCGGGTGTGCCGGACCACGACGACCAGGCTCATGATCCCGGCGAGCACCCCGGCGAAGATCCCGCCGCGCCATGCGGTCAGGGCGCCGATCGAGTCACCGAAAACGGGCCCGTACAGGGCGCGCAGCGAGCCGTTGGTGTTCATCGTGGCGAGCAGCCCGGCCCGTTCGGCGTCCGTTCCGTAGACCGACTCCAGCGAGGCGGGCAGGCTGAGCACCGTCATCGCCACGAGCATGATCCAGACCGGCATCATCACGCGGTCGCGGCGCAGCGCGAGGCGCAGCAGCGCCCCGGTGCCGGCGAATTGGTTCTTCATCGCGCCACGCCCGCCTTCACGGTCCCGTCCGAGCCGTCCGACGCGCCGCCCGGGCGGTCCCTGTCCTCCGAGTCCTCCGAGTCGTCGGCGTCGTCCGCGTAGTGCCGCAGGAAGAGCTCCTCCAGCGTGGGCGGGGTCGAGGTCAGCGAGCGGACACCGGACTCGGCGAGCGAGCGCAGGACGGCGTCCAGCTTGTCCGTGTCCGCCTGGAAGCGGATCTTCAGCCCCTGCACCTCCACGTCGTACACGCCCGGCAGGTGCGCGATGCCGTTCGGCGGGCCGGCGAGCTCGGCGCTGATCGACGTACGGGTGAGGTGCCGCAGGTCGGCCAGCGTCCCGGTCTCCACGGTGCGGCCCTTGCGGATGATGCTGACCCGGTCGCAGAGGGTCTCGACCTCGCTGAGGATGTGCGAGCTGAGCAGGACGGTCCGCCCGGCGGCGCGCGCCTCGGCGACGCAGCGCTGGAAGACCTCCTCCATCAGCGGGTCGAGGCCGGAGGTGGGTTCGTCGAGGATGAGCAGTTCGGCCTCGGAGGAGAAGGCGGCGACGAGGGCGACCTTCTGCCGGTTGCCCTTGGAGTACGTGCGCCCCTTCTTGGTGGGGTCCAGCTCGAAGCGCTCGATCAGCTCGGCGCGCCGGGCCCGGTCCAGGCCTCCGCGGAGCCGCCCGTAGAGGTCGATGACCTCGCCGCCGGAGAGGTTGCGCCAGAGGGTGACGTCGCCGGGGACGTAGGCGACGCGGCGGTGCAGTTCCACGGCGTCGGCCCAGGGGTCGCCGCCGAGCAGCCGGGCGGTTCCGGAGTCGGCGCGCAGCAGGCCGAGCAGGATCCGGATGGCGGTGGACTTGCCGGCGCCGTTGGGGCCGAGGAAGCCGTGGACCTCGCCCGCGGCGACCGAGAGGTCGAGTCCGTCCAGTGCATGGGTGCGGCCGAACGCCTTGTGGAGGCCGGCAACGCTGATTGCCTTCGTCATGTTTCTGAACGTACGCTACTTTCACAAACTTGTGAAGCTAGGGAATCGCGTAAAGTCGGGAAGGTGGCGGACGACATGGATGCACTGGAAGCACGGGACGCGGAGGCGGTCTCCCGCTTCGTCGAGCGGTTCGCCGCGCAACTGACGGAGGCGGGCATGCAGCGCATGGCCGCGCGGGTCTTCGCGCAGCTCCTCGCGAGCGACAACGGGGCGATGACCTCGGCGGAGCTGAGCGAGTCGCTGCAGATCAGCCCGGCGGCGGTGTCGGGCGCCGTGGCGTACCTGACGCAGGTGACCATGGTCAGCCGGGAGCGGGAGCCGGGCTCCCGGCGGGACCGGTACGTGCTGCACAACGAGCTCTGGTACGAGACGTTCACCCGCCGGGACCAGGTGCTGAGCCTGTTCGAGAAGACCCTCCGCGACGGGGTGGCCGGGCTCGGCAGGCAGACGCCGGCGGGCGCACGGATGGCGGAGACCGCGGAGTTCTTCGAGTTCCTGCAGACCGAGATGCACGGGATGATGGACCGCTGGCGGACCCACCGCGCCACCCTGGACTTCTCCTAGCCGCGGGCCGGTCCCGGAGCGCCGGGGACGCCCCGGGACGACGGCCGTCAGCGCGGGACGGTGAGGTACCAGGCCGCCGGCCGCAGGGTCCAGGTCCGGCGGCGGACCGGGCCCGTCACCACGGCGTCGGCGCGGTAGCGGAAGTCCGATCCCGAGACCGTCACCGCGTGCGCCCGCACCCGGACGGCCGAGCCGCCGGCCAGCCGGACCGTGACCTCCGCCAGCCCGGCGGAAACCCCCTCGCCTTCCGGGCCCGGACCCACCGAACCCCGACCCGTCGGACCCCGTCCCGCCGGGCCCGGGGCCCCCGCGTCCGGCACCGGCACCACCCGCAGGTCCTGCACCGGCCGGTCCACGTCCACCAGGAGCTGCCCGTCCGCCTCCACCCGCAGCCGGTGCCCCACCGGAGACCCCGTCGGGACCAGCGTCCGGACCAGCGAGCGGTACGCGCTCCACACCGACGGCCCCGGCGCCCTCGATACCGTCCGGACGGGTGGAATCCGCAGATCCCCGAGCACCACCCCGTCGCTGTCGTCCACCAGCAGGTCGCGCGCCCGTACGGCACCGTCCAGCACCGACCGGGCCGCGGCCACCGCCGACAGCGGAACGCCCAGCGCCCGCGCCAGCCCCAGCGACCCCACCTGCCCCACCGGAATCAGCGAAACGGCGCCGTCACCCAGCCCCCGCTCCCGGTACAGCAGCCCCACGGCCCGGACCAGCGCACGGTCGTCACCCACGATCACCGGCCGCCGATGACCCCGGCGGGCGAGGGCCCGCGCAAACTCCTCCTGCGAGTCCGGGAGACAGATTTTCGCTGCCGCGCCCGCTGACAGAACATCCTTCGCGATCCGCACGGACTCGCCGTCAAGACGGCGGGCGACCGGGTCGACGAGCACGAGCAGGCCGCCTACCGGCGCGCCCGCATGGCTCATGGTGGGCTCTGGAGCCGACACCTCGGTCCTTCCTCGGGTAGCATCTTTGTGCAAGAGGCCCTTGCGCTATTGCGCCAGGGCCTTCGTCTATTCCGGGGTACCGGTCCGACGGCTCAGCCTGCGGTGTACATCGTCGTACGCCCCCTGACCTTGGACATGCCCCATCCGGAAGAGGTGTACGCCTGTGCCCGCTCTTGTGCTGCTCGGAGCTCAGTGGGGTGACGAGGGCAAGGGAAAGGCCACCGACCTGCTCGGTGGATCCGTTGATTATGTGGTGCGCTACCAGGGCGGCAACAACGCCGGCCACACGGTCGTCGTAGGCGACCAGAAGTACGCGCTGCACCTTCTCCCTTCCGGCATCCTCTCCCCCGGATGCACCCCGGTCATCGGCAACGGCGTCGTCGTCGACCCGGCCGTCCTGCTCTCCGAGCTGCGCGGTCTGAACGAGCGCGGCATCGACACCTCCAAGCTGCTCATCAGCGGCAACGCACACCTCATCACGCCGTACAACGTCACGCTCGACAAGGTCGGCGAGCGCTTCCTCGGCAAGCGCAAGATCGGTACGACCGGCCGCGGCATCGGCCCGACCTACGCGGACAAGATCAACCGCATCGGCATCCGCGTCCAGGACCTGTACGACGAGTCGATCCTCATCCAGAAGGTCGAAGCGGCGCTGGAGGGCAAGAACCAGCTCCTCGCGAAGCTCTACAACCGCCGCGCCATCGAGGCCGCCGCGATCGTGGAGGAGATGCTCCAGTACGCGGAGCAGATCAAGCCGTACGTCGCCGACACCACCCTGATCCTCAACAACGCGCTCGACGAGGACAAGGTCGTGCTGTTCGAGGGCGGCCAGGGCACCCTGCTCGACGTCGACCACGGCACGTACCCCTTCGTCACCTCCTCGAACCCGACCGCCGGCGGCGCCTGCACCGGCACCGGCGTGGGCCCGACGAAGATCAGCCGCGTCATCGGCATCCTCAAGGCCTACACGACCCGCGTCGGCGCCGGCCCGTTCCCGACCGAGCTGTTCGACCAGGACGGCGAGGACCTGCGCCGCATCGGCGGCGAGCGCGGCGTGACCACCGGCCGCGACCGCCGCTGCGGCTGGTTCGACGCCCCGATCGCCCGCTACGCCACCCGCGTGAACGGCCTGACGGACTTCTTCCTCACCAAGCTGGACGTGCTGACCGGCTGGGAGCAGATCCCGGTGTGCGTCGCGTACGAGATCGACGGCAAGCGCGTCGAGGAGCTCCCGTACTCGCAGACCGACTTCCACCACGCGAAGCCGATCTACGAAAACCTGCCCGGCTGGTCCGAGGACATCACCAAGGCCAAGACGTTCTCGGACCTCCCGAAGAACGCCCAGGCGTACGTGAAGGCCCTGGAGGAGATGTCGGGCGCCCCGATCTCCGCGATCGGCGTCGGCCCCGGCCGCACCGAGACGATCGAGATCAACTCGTTCCTGTAGTCCGCCACCGGTCACACCACACGTGAGGGCGGGGCTCCGCAAGGAGCCCCGCCCTCACGTGCGCCCGGGGGCAGGAGCACGGGCGGACGCGAAGGCGGCACTGCACGACGGGGTAAAGCAGGAGCAAAGCAGGAGCAAAGCGGACACCGGATATACCGGTTGATCCCACCCGGGGGCGAGTTGGTAGAAAGAGCCCGGACACCTGGCTGCTTTTCGTCCAGGCTTCGCTTTCCGGGGGAAACACATCATGCGCGCACGCACGCTCCGCAGAGGACTCACGTCCCTGCTCGTCGCCTCCGCTCTGACCGCCCTGGTCCCGGCGGCCACGGCTTCGGCCGCCGACCCGACCGGCTGCGACAACTCCAGGGCCGGCAACAGCACGAGCATCGCTCCGGGCCGGCGCATCGAATCGGGCACCAGGATCGTCCCCACGCCCGGCAAGCCCGAACTGGTCACGCAGCCGGACGGCAACCTCGTCGTGCACGGCAACTCGGTCGCCTACAAGAAGGGCGGCGGCCCCGACAAGGGCGGCGCCCTCTGGGCCACCGGCACGTACAACAAGATCTGAACGACCTGACGCACCCTGGGGGAAAGCACCACATGCACGTCCACACACTCCGCAGAGCACTCGTGCCGATGCTCGCCGCCTCCGCCCTGACCTGCCTGGTCCCGGCAGCCGGCGCCTCGGCCGCCCCCGTCACCCCGACCGCAGAGGTCGCGTGCGAGAGCGGCGCCACCGGCGGCGACGTCGCGATCAAGCGCCCCGGCGAACGCCTCGCCTCGGGCGAAACGCTGAACAGCCCGCGCCGTAACACCGAGCTCGTCATGCAGGCCGACGGGAACCTGGTCCTGTACGCGCTCGGCAACCCCGGCGGGGCCAAGCTCCCGCTGTGGAGCACCGGGACGTACGGCAACCCCGGCGCGTACGCGGCCATGCAGGAGGACGGCAACTTCGTCGTCTACAAGAAGGGCGGCGGCCCCGACAAGGGCGGCGCCCTCTGGGCCACCGGCACGTACGGCGACCGGACCGACACCTACCCCGGGGCCTACCTCCGCGCCGACGGCGAGTTCTTCGTCGAAGGCCGCAGCTACTCCTTCACCTACGTCTGGACCACCGCCGCCGTCGAACGCAGCGCGAAGGTGTGCGAGGCGACCGAGGAGGACCCGCGGTGGCCCTGGCTGCCCGGCAACTGGGGCCAGTCCGCCACCGTGTGGATGGTGATGCAGAAGGACGGCAACCTCGTCATCTACCGCAAGAGCGACGGCAAGGCCATCTGGAGCACCGGCACCTACGGAGCCAAGTACCGGGTCGACCTGACGATGGACCCGAAGGGCGACCTGATCCTCCGCGAACGCGACCGCGCGGAGACCCTCCGCTGGCACAGCAACACGGAGGGCAGCAAGGGCGCCTTCGCCCTGCTCCAGGACGACGGCAACTTCGTCGTCTACAAGAAGACCGGCGGCCCCGACAAGGGCGGCGCCCTCTGGGACACCGGTACGTACAACAAGATCTGACGGGACGACGGCCCCCCTCTTCCGGGAGGGGAGCCGTGCCGTGTGCCGGCCGTGTCGCGTGCCGGCCGTGTCGTGTGCCGGCCGTGTCGTGTGCCGGCCGTGTCGTGTGCCGGCCGATGGTGGGACGGGGCCGCCTACCAGGCCAGCTGCGAAATCTCCTCGGCGACCACGGCGCAGGCGTCGGCGGCCGGGTCGATCAGCGGGAAGTGCCCGATCCCGTCGAGCAGGGTCAGCCCCACGGTCTCCCCCGCCTTGGCGGCCGCGGCCACGTAGGACTCGGCCACCGACGGTGGGACCACGATGTCCTCCCGGCCGTGGACGACGGCCGTCGCGATCCCGGTCGGCAGCAGGGCCGCCGGGTCCGCGAACGGCAGCCGCTCGGCCCACGGGCCGGCGCCGCCCAGCAGTTGCGCGGACGCGCCGCCGCACACGCCGAGCTCCTCGGCGGTCACGAAGTCCGCGATGGGGGCCAGCGCCACCACGCCGCGCAGCGGCGGCGGGGACGGCAGCCTCCAGGCGGCCGGGGACCGGGGCGGCAGGACGTGCCGGGCCGCTGCCCACAGGGCGAGGTGGCCGCCCGCGGAGTGCCCGGTGATCACCGTGCGGCGGGCATCGGCCTGCGGGAGGTGGGCCGCGGTCAGGGCCGGGAGGGCGTCCATCGCGGCGGCGACGTCATCGAAGGTTTCCGGCCAGCGGCCCGCGACGTGGCCCTCGGCGTTCTGGTGCGGCATCGAACTGCCGCGCCGGTACTCGACGTTGGCGACGGCGAAGCCCCGGCGGGCAAGGAAGTCCGCGAGCGGGGTGATGTGGTGGCGGTCGTACGGGGCCCGCCAGGCACCGCCGTGCAGGACCACGACCAGCGGGGACCCGCCCGTGGCGGAGTCCGTGCGCGGGGCGTAGAAGTCGATCACCTGGTCGGGGTGGCCCCCGTACGCCCCGGTCGCGTCCGGGGCGACCGGCGGGTGGGCGAAGGCCGAGGCGGCCTCGGCGGCGTCCCGTTCGACTGCGGGGTCCGTCATCGGCTCAACCTCTCGGTAACGCGTGGGACTGGTGTTCCGGCAGAGCGGGACCGTATCAGTCCGGAACCCGACCGTACGGGCCGGGCGGCCAACTCGGCGGGGACGTACGGGGGCGGACGGAGCCTCAGCCCCGCCCGCCCCCGTTGCCGTGACGTTTCGCCCCCGCATCACCCGAAAATGTGACCCAGTGTCCGTGCGGCCCGCTCCGCGTCGGCGAAACCGACGTAGAGCGGGGTGAAACCGAAGCGCAGGACGTCCGGGGCGCGGAAGTCCCCGATCACACCGCGGGAGATCAGGTCGTCCATGACCTCGCGGGCGTTCTCGGTGCGCAGCGAGACCTGGCTGCCGCGCCGCTCGTGTGCGGCCGGGGTGACCGATTCGACCTTGCCGGCCGGGACGTACGCCGCCACGCATTCCAGGAAGAAGTCGGTCAGGGCGAGGGACTTGGCCCGTACGGCTTCCACCGAGACCCCGTCCCAGGCGTCGAGCGCCGCTTCCAGGGCCAGCATGGACAGGATGTCCGGAGTGCCGACCCGGCCGCGCACCGCGCCGTCGGCCGGGGCGTAGTCCGGGGTCATCGCGAAGGGGTCCGCGTGGCCGTTCCAGCCGGGGAGCGGGGAGTCGAAGGCGGCCTGGTGGCGGGCGGCGACGTAGAGGTACGCCGGGGAACCGGGGCCGCCGTTGAGGTACTTGTACGTACAGCCGACCGCGAGGTCGACGGCGTGCTCGTCGAGGCCGACGGGGAGGGCGCCGGCCGAGTGGCACAGGTCCCAGACGGTGACGGCCCCGGCGGCACGGGCCGCAGCGGTGAGGGCCGGCAGGTCGTGGAGGCGGCCGGTGCGGTAGTCGACGTGGTTGAGCAGGACGACGGCGGTGTCCTCCCCCATCGCCTCGGCGGCGTGCGACGGGTCGACCGGGACGACGGTGAGGCCGGTCATCCGGGCCGCCGACGCGGCCATGTAGCCGTCGGTGGGGAACGTCGACGCGTCGACCAG
This sequence comes from Streptomyces sp. NPDC059456, assembly GCF_042750055.1. NCBI lineage: Bacteria > Bacillati > Actinomycetota > Actinomycetes > Kitasatosporales > Streptomycetaceae > Streptomyces > Streptomyces sp. NPDC059456. The sequence continues at coordinate 2,237 of NZ_JBHYVA010000027.1, read as the reverse complement.
CAGCTGCGTGCGCCCGGGGCGGGCCAGCCGGGCCGCCCCGACCAGGGCCTTGAACAGGTTGACGCTGGTGGAGTCGCCGACGACCGTCTGACCGGGGGCCGCCCCGATGAGCGGGGACAGCTTGTCGCCGATCCGCTCGGGAGCGGTCCACCAGGTGCCGGTGCTCCAGGACTGGATGAGCTCGGTGCCCCACTCGTGGGTGATGACCTGGGCCAGGCGCTCCGCGACGCCGGTGGTCAGCGCACCGAGGGAGTTGCCGTCCAGGTAGACGACCCCGTCGGGGAGGGTGAAGCGCTCGCGGAGCTTGCCGAGCTCGTCGGCGGTGTCGAGTTCCGCGGCGCGGGCGGCCAGGTCCCGGACGGCGCCGCGGCTGCCGGTGGCTCCGTTGCCCGTGGCTCCGTTGCCGCGTGCTTCGTTCGTCGTGGGCTCATACATGGCTGCGCGCCGTCCAGAGCTCGGGGAACACGTTCTTGGTGGCGCGCTTTTCGAGCCAGGTCACGCCGGCGGAGCCGCCCGTGCCGGTCTTGGCGCCCATGGCGCGGCGGGTGGCGACCAGGTGGTCGTTGCGCCAGCGCCAGACGAGCTCGGCGACGTCGGTCAGGACCTCGCCGAGGCGGTGCAGGTCGAGCCGGGCGTCGGGGTCCGCGTACAGGGAGGTCCAGACGGCCTCGACCTCGGGGGAGGGCTCGTACCGCTGGGAGAGGTCGCGGTCCAGGACCGTCTGCGGGACGGGCAGGCCGCGGCGGGCCAGCAGGCGCAGGACCTCGTCGTAGAGGCTGGGCTCGTGGAGGGCCTTCTCCAGCTCCGCGTGGACGCGCGGGGCGCCGCGGTGCGGGACGAGCATGGAGGCCGACTTCTCGCCGAGCAGGAACTCCATCCGGCGGTACATCGCCGACTGGAAGCCGGAGCCCTCGCCGAGGGCGGCGCGGTAGGCGTTGAACTGGCCCGGGGTGAGCTGGGCGAGCGGGCGCCAGGAGGCGTTGAGGGCCTCCAGTTCGCGGAGGGATCGTTTCAGCGCATCCATCGCGACGGGGATGCGGTCCTCGCGGAGGGCCTTCGCGGCCGTCTCCCACTCGTGGACGATGACCGTGAACCACAGCTCCATGACCTGGGTCGTCACCAGGAAGACCATCTCGCCCGGGTCGTCCGAGCGCAGGTGCTGGAGGTGGGTGAGGACGTCCGCCTGGACGTAGTCCTCGTACGGGGTCGTGCCGTCGAAGTCGAGGTTCGGGGTGTCCGAACCGGCTCCGGAGGCATCAAGGGTGTTCGACATCGCTGTCTCCTCGACACGTGCTTCCGGGTAGCGGTCCGCTCCTTCCGATGGGTGAGTGGAGCCCCGGTCCCCTGCCCGCATCATAGGACCGGTTGCCGGGCACCATCCAATGAGATGTGACCGGGGTCACAGTCACTTTTCGGACACTACGGCATGGGGGGGGCCCCCCCCCCGGGGCCCCCGCGCAACCCGCGGGCGCGGGGCGGGGGGGGCGCCGGGGGGGACCCCCCCGCGGGCCCAGGAGCAGC
>NZ_JBHYVA010000027.1:0-706 GCF_042750055.1 Streptomyces sp. NPDC059456 | reverse complement strand
GTGGGGGGGGTGGTTTTTTTTTTTAACCCCCCTCCGGGCGGGCGGGGCCCCGCGCCGGGGCCCCCGGCAACTCGCTGCGGCTCGGCGCGGCTCAGGCGCCGAGGACGTCCGCCGCCGTCTCCGACGAATCGCGCAGGAAGGTCGAGCAGCGCTCGAACTCCTCCTTCTCGCCGATCGCCTCGGCCGCCCGGGACAGGGCGTACAGGGCGCGCAGGAAACCGCGGTTCGGCTCGTGCTCCCACGGCACCGGGCCGTGGCCCTTCCAGCCGGCGCGGCGCAGCGCGTCCAGGCCGCGGTGGTAGCCCGTACGGGCGTACGCGTACGACTCGACGGTGCGGCCGGCGGCGAACGCCTCGTCGGCGAGGGTCGCCCAGGCGAGCGAGGAGGTCGGGTGCGCGGCGGCCACCTCGACCGCGGGCGTGCCCGTGGCGAGGGCCTCGCGGCCCGGCTCGTCGGGGAGGTGGGTGGGGGCGGGGCCCCCGAGCAGGTTCTGGTGAATGGACATGCACCAAGTCTGGGGTATCGGGCCCCTTCCGCGGAGCGGCGGTACCGCGTACGGGCGGTGCCCCAACCACCCCCGGGGCTCCTGCGGGTGACCGGGGGGGGGGGCCCCCCCACCCGGCGGCCCCGCCGGGGGGCCCGCGCCCCACCCCCCCCCGGTCGCGTATAAACAACAGACGCTGCCGCCGACAATTATAGTGTTTAT
>NZ_JBHYVA010000026.1:0-27891 GCF_042750055.1 Streptomyces sp. NPDC059456 | reverse complement strand
ACCACAACCACACCCCCCCGCCCCCCCCCCCCCTCCGCTTGGTGTGTGGGGGTTTTTTTTTTTTTTACCCCCCCCCCCCCCCGGGGGGGGGGGGGGGCCGGGCGGGGCACCGCCGCCGGTGGACACATCGGAAGGGGCTTACTCCTCGCCCGCCAGGGTGAGGCGGCGCAGCTTCTGGCCGGCGAAGAGGGCGGCGCCCACGGTGACGACCACGAGCAGGGTCACTGCGGTCGGCAGGCCGACGGTGGCGTCGACGTAGCCTTCGCCGGCGACCTTCTCGGCGAGGGCCAGGGCCCACTGCTGGACGCTGAGGGTCTTCGCCCCGGAGACCAGACTGCCGAAGAGGGACTCCCAGATCAGCGCGTAGACCAGTCCGAAGACGACCGCGTGCCGGCTGACCGTGCCCAGCAGCAGGAACAGGGAGCTGTAGGCGATGGAGGCGACGAGCGCCGCGACCATGTAGGCGACGGCGATCTGCTGGCCGTTGCCGTTGAGGATGAACCCGGCGATCAGGGTCGGGATCGCGGAGAAGGCCATCGTGATGCCGATCGCGACGATCAGCTTGGTCATGATGATCGTGGGACGCTTCACCGGCTTGGAGAGCAGGTAGACGATCGAGCCGTCGTCGATCTCGGGGCCGATGGCCCCGGTGCCGGCGATGACACCGATCAGCGGAACCATGGTGGCGAGCGCGAAGCCGCCCAGGAAGTCGGCGGCGATCTTGTCGTCCAGGCCGGTGAAGGCGCGGACGGCGAGGGAGATGACGATCAGCAGGGCGGGCAGCGCGCAGAGGATCAGCGCGCGGCGGCGGCCGAGCAGCGCGCGGTAGGTGAGCCGGGCGACGGTGGGGTTGTACATGGGTGCCAGCTCCTTCAGGCCGCGACGAGGTAGGAGAAGACCGACTCGAGGGACTCGTCGGAGGGCGAGACCGTCAGGAGCCGGATGCCGTGCGCGCGGGCGACCTGCGGCAGCAGCTCGGTGAAGCGGCCGAAGTCGACGGCCTGGATGCGCAGGGCGCCCTCCTTGAGGTCGACCTCGATGCCCGCGGTGGAGGGGTCGGCGATCAGGGCCGCGGCGAGGGCCCGGTCGTCGGAGGAGCGGATGACGTAGCGGTGCGGGCGGTCCGTCATCAGGCGGCGGATCTTGCGGAAGTCGCCGGAGGCGGCGTGCCGGCCGGCGACGACCACCTCGATGTGGGAGGCGAGCTGCTCGACCTCCTCCAGGATGTGCGAGGAGAACAGCACGGTGCGGCCGTCGTCGCCCATGCGCCGCAGCAGGTCCATGAGCTGCATGCGCTGGCGCGGGTCCATGCCGTTGAACGGCTCGTCGAGGAGCAGTACGGACGGGTCGTGGACGAGGGCCGAGGCCATCTTCACGCGCTGGCGCATGCCCTTGGAGTACGTGGAGATCTTGCGGTCCTGGGCGTACTCCATCTCGACGGTGGCGAGCGCCCGCTGGGCGGCCGCGTCGTCGAGGCCGTGCAGTTCGGCGTTGGCGACGACGAACTCCCGGCCGGTGAGGAAGTCGTACATGGCCTCGCGCTCGGGCACGACGCCGATCTGCGTGTAGACCTTCTCGTTCTGCCAGATCGGCGCGCCGTCGAGGGTGACGGTGCCGGTGGAGGGGGCGAGGAAGCCGCCCATCATGTTGATGAGGGTGGACTTCCCGGCGCCGTTGGGGCCCAGGAGCCCCGTGACTCCGGGGCCGATGCGCATGGTCACGTCGTTGACGGCGACGACGTTTCCGAACCAGCGGGAGGTGTGGTCGATGTCGATCGTGGTCACAGCCCGGCCTTCCGGTAGCGGGCCATCAGGGCGGCGTAGGAGCCGGCGATGAGGGCGAGGACGACGAGCAGGTAGACGAAGCCGACACCGGCCGAGGGGCCTTCCCCGCCGGGGAAGGCGGACGTGGCGCCGAGGAAGGCCGTCTGCACGCCGTCGATCAGGGTGATCGGGGAGAACAGGCCCATCCATTCGATGGGGCCGGTGGTGCCGGCGCTGTACACGACGCCCTGGACGGCGGTCACGGCGCCGTAGGGGATCAGCAGCAGGGCGATGATGGCGGCGACGCCGAATCCGCGGCGCGGAGTGAGCGCGGCCATGATCAGGCCGAGGCCGGCGAACAGCACCGAGAGCAGCAGCACGGACACCAGTCCCTGGGCGAACCCCTTGGTCTGGTCCGCGAAGTCGAATTTGGCGAGCAGCGAGCCGATCCACATGATCAGCAGCGGAGTGGCGGTGAGGATGAACAGCGCCGAAGCCATCGCCGCGAACTTGGCGAGGACGTAGTCGACGCGCTCGATGGGCCGCGAGAAGTAGAGCGGCACCGTCTTGAACCGCAGGTCCCGGGAGACCGACTGGGGTGCCTGCGAGGCGAGGAAGAGGCCGATGATCACCTGGGTGGTCAGGGCGTACGTCGTGTACTTGATCGGCAGGCTGGTGGAGCCGGGCACCGCGATGGCGACCGCGACGATGATCAGCGCGGGAACGCACATCACCGCGAAGAGGATCATCGGCAGCACCTTGGACTTGGCCGACCGGCCGAGTCCGTAGGCCCCCCGCAGGGACTGCGAGAACAGCGACTTGCGGGCGTAGGCGCGGCCGAGCCGGGCCCCCTCGTAGGACCGGTAGCCGATGTTGTGGATCTGGGTCGAGGTGTCAGGCGCCATCGGAACCGGCTCCCTTCCGGACGAGCTGCTGCTGGTCGCTGTCACGGAAGACCTCCGCGATGTGGTGGCGGCGCTGTTCCATGCGGACCAGGCCGAGGCCGAGGTCGGCGACGGTGTCGCGCACGATGTCGTAGGTCTCCTCGCCGGTGGCTTCCATGAGCAGGATGTGGCCCGCTCCGGGCAGGCCCTGCTCCTCGCCCGCGTGCAGGGTGAGGCCCGCCCCGGCGAGCGCCTTGCGGAGCGCCGCGGTGCCGTCCGGGTGGACGTCCGTGTCGGTGACCTCGACCGCGAGGGTCGTGGTGATCTGGGTGAAGTCGCTGGTGGAGCTGGAGCGCAGCAGCTTGCCGCCGTCGACGACCACGACGTGGTCGCAGGTCCGCTCCAGTTCACCGAGCAGGTGGGAGGTGACCAGGACGGAGATGCCGAAGTCGGTGTAGACGCGGCGGATCAGGCCGAGCATCTCGTCGCGGCCGACGGGGTCGAGGCCGTTGGTGGGCTCGTCGAGGAGGACCAGCTGGGGGTCGTGGACGAGCGCCTGGGCCAGCTTGACCCGCTGCTTCATGCCCGTGGAATAGCCGCCGATGGGGCGGTAGCGCTCCTCGTACAGGCCCACGTGGCGCAGGGTGTCCGCGGTCCGCTCGCGTGCGGCGGTCGGCGGGAGCCCGGACATGCGCGCCATGTGCACGACGAACTCGGTGGCCGAGACGTCGGGCGGCAGGCAGTCGTGCTCGGGCATGTAGCCGACGCGTTCACGGATGGCGCTGCCGTGGGTGGCGACGTCGAGTCCGAGTACGGCGGCGCGGCCCTCGGTGGCGGGGGACAGTCCAAGCAGGATCTTGATCAGCGTGGACTTGCCGGCTCCGTTGGCACCCACGAGGCCGGTCACTCCCGGCCCGATGTCCAGGGAGAGCCGGTCGATTGCGGTCACTCGGGGGTACCGCTTGCTCAGGCTTTCGGTCGCGATGACAGTCACGGCTTCGACGTTAGTGGCGCGGTTCGCGCGGATCGTCAGACCTGGAGCGTCATCCGGTCTCCGCCTTCAGGACTACACACCCTGACGAAAGGCTGATGCGGACCGGACAACTTTGTCCACAGGTCCGTGCACGGGCCTTGACGTGATCTCCGGTCATTGTCACATTCATCAGTGTCAACTTACGGGCGCGTAGCGCGTACGGCTCTACGGACGGACGGCTGTGATGGCTGCGGACACCAGGCAACGCACCGCGCAACTCTCGGCGGAACTGCGCGGGTTCAGGGAAGTGCAACGCCTCTCGTACGAGTGCGCGGAGACCGTCGCGGCGCAGCTGCGGCCGGGGGTGACCGAGCGTGAGGCCGCGCGGATGCAGCGGGAGTGGCTGCGCGAGCGCGGGGTGCGGGACTGGTTCCACCTGCCGTTCGCATGGTTCGGGGACCGGACCGCCTTCGCGAACTTCAAGATCCCCCTGCAGTTCTTCCCGACGAACCGGAAGCTGGAGCCGGGGATGCCGTTCATCCTCGACATGGCACCCGTCCACAAGGGGTACGCGGCCGACATCGGGTACTCGGGCAGCCTCGGGCTGAACCCCGTGCAGGACCGGCTCATGTCCGATCTGCGGGTGCACCGCGAGCTGATCCTGGAGCAGGTCCGCGAGCGCCGCGCGCTGCGCGAGATCTACGAGAACGTCGAGCGGCTGATGATCCGCCAGGGGTACGCCAACCGGCACCGCGCCTACCCCTTCGGCGTGATCGCCCACAAGATCGACCGGGTCGGGGAGCGACGCTGGTCCCCGACCGTCTTCGGGTTCGGGACGCAGTCCCTCAAGGGGCTGGTCTCCGACGCCCTGCACGGCCACCGCGAGGGCTGGTCCCCGCTGTGGAGCCCGTACCGCTTCTCCGACCACCCGCCGCAGCCCGGGTTGTGGGCGGTGGAGCCGCACCTGGGATTCCGGGGCACCGGGGCGAAGTTCGAGGAGATCCTGGTCGTCACCGACTCGCGGGATCCTGTGGAAAGCGCGTTCTGGCTGGACGACGATCTGCCGCACGTGCGGCGCTGGGCCGAGGAGAAGGCAGCATGAGCGGCATGAGCGGAACGGACGGCACCACCGGGAACGGCGCCGGGGGGACGGGCCTCGTCGGGGCGCGCGAGCGCCGGGTGCGCACCGGCGGCATCGAACTGTGCGTCGTCGAGCTCGGGGACACGGACCGGCCGACCGTGGTGCTCGTACACGGGTACCCGGACAGCAAGGAGGTCTGGTCGGAGGTCGCGCAGCGGCTGGCGTCCCGCTTCCACGTCGTGCTCTACGACGTCCGCGGCCACGGACGCTCCTCCGCGCCGGCGCCGCTGCGCGGCGGGTTCACCCTGGAGAAGCTGACCGACGACTTCCTGGCGGTGGCGGACGCGGTCAGCCCGGACCGACCGGTGCACCTGGTCGGCCACGACTGGGGCTCCGTACAGGGGTGGGAGTTCGCGACCGTCGCCCGCACGGAAGGCCGGATCGCCTCCTTCACCTCGATGTCCGGTCCCTCCCTGGACCACTTCGGGCACTGGATCAAGAAGCGGATGGCCCGGCCCACCCCGCGCCGGGCCGCGCAGCTCCTGGGCCAGGGCGCCAAATCCTGGTACGTGTACATGCTGCACACCCCCGTACTGCCGGAACTCGCCTGGCGCGGCCCGCTCGGCAAGCGGTGGCCGGGAATACTGGAGCGGGTGGAGAAGGTCCCGGCCGGCTCCTACCCGACGGCCTCGCTGCCCTCGGACGCCGCGCACGGCGCCTGGCTCTACCGCGACAACGTACGGCCCCGGCTGCGCCGGCCGCGCCCGGACGCGTACGCGCACGTGCCCGTCCAGCTGATCACCCCGACCGGGGACGCCTTCCTCTCCGAGCGGCTCTACGACGAGCTGGAGCTGTGGGCCCCCGACCTGGTGCGGCGCACCCTGCCGGCCAAGCACTGGGTGCCGCGGACCCGGCCCGACCAGCTGGCCGCGTGGATCACCGAGTTCGTCACCGCCCGGGAGGAGCCCGCCACCCGGGTGCCGCAGCAGAGGGCGCCGGGCCGGTACGCCGACCGCTTCGCGGGCCAGCTGGTGCTGGTCACCGGCGCCGCCAGCGGCATCGGCCGGGCCACCGCCTTCGCGTTCGCCGAGGCCGGGGCCCGGGTCGTGTGCGTGGACCGGGACGCCGAGGGCGCGGCCCGTACCGCCGACATGGCGCGGCTCGTCGGGGCCCCCGAGGCCTGGGGCGAGTGCGTCGACGTCAGCGACGAGCAGGCGATGGAGAAGCTCGCGGCGAAGACGGCCGCCGAGTACGGAGTGGTGGACGTCCTGGTCAACAACGCCGGGATCGGCCTGTCGGGGCCCTTCCTGGAGACCACCTCGGAGGACTGGAAGAAGGTCCTCGACGTGAACCTGTGGGGGGTCATCCACGGCTGCCGGATCTTCGGCAGGCAGATGGCCGAGCGAGGTCAGGGCGGGCACATCGTCAACACCGCCTCCGCCGCCGCCTACCTGCCCTCCAAGACGCTGCCCGCGTACAGCACGTCGAAGGCCGCGGTGCTGATGCTGAGCGAGTGTCTGCGCGCCGAGCTCGCCTCGCAGTCGATCGGGGTGTCGGCGATCTGCCCCGGCATCGTGAACACCAACATCACCGCCACCTCGCGCTTCGCCGGGGTGGACGCGGCGGAGGAGAAGCGCCGCCAGGAGCGCTCCTCCCGGCTGTACGGGCTGCGCAACTTCCCGCCGGAGAAGGTCGCCGAGGCGATCCTGCGGGCCGTGGTGAACGACGAGGCCGTGGTGCCCGTGACACCGGAGTCCAAGGGCGCCCTGTGGCTGTCCCGGTTCGCGCCGGGCACGCTGCGGCGGCTCGCGAGGCTGGAACCCCGGCTGTGAACGGGGCGGGGCCGGCGCCGGCGCGGACCGGGCCCGGCACGGCCGTATCCCGCTCCTGCCGGCGGTCGTACCATCCCTCGCAGGAGGGCTCGCTGCACAGGGCGGTCGAGTACCTTGCGGCTTCGCCTGCCGCCCGGGCCGCGGCGGCCGCGGTCGGCCGAGCCGCCATGTCGTAGGGAGCCGGGATTGTCAGAACAGGCGGTGGCCGAGTACCGGATCGAGGATCTCGCGCACCACAGCGGGGCGACCGTACGCACCATCAGGGCGTACCAGGACCGTGGGCTGCTGCCGAAGCCGGAGCGGCGCGGCCGCTCCAACGTCTACCGGGACACGCATCTGGCGCGGCTGCGCCAGATCGCCGACCTGCTGGACCGCGGCTACACCCTGGCCTCCATCAAGGAACTGCTGGAGGCCTGGGACGCCGGACGCGGGCTCGGCGGCGTGCTGGGACTCGTCGCCGAGGTCCACGGACCGTGGACCGACGAGGAAGCCGCCCGGATCAGCCGCGCCGAGCTGAACGAGCGGTTCGGCGGCCGGCCCGACGACGACGCGGTGGGCGAGGCGTGCGAGCTGGGTGTGCTGGAGGCGGTCCCGGGCCGCCCGGACGAGTTCCTCGTGCCCTCCCCGCAGGAGCTGGCGGTGGCCGCCGAGCTGTACGCGGCCGGGGTGCCGCTGTCCGCCATCACCGGCCATCTGCGGGAGCTGCGCGGGCAGGTGGAGCACATCGCCTCGCGGTTCCTGGAGTTCACCACCGAGCACGTCTTCGCCCGCTACCTCGGGGAGGTCCCGCCGACGGACGCGGACGCGGCGGAGGCGGCGACGATGGTGCGCAGACTGCGCCCCCTGGCCCAGCAGACGGTGGACGCCGAGCTGGCGCGGGCGATGCGGCTGTTCGCGACCCGGCACCTGCAGCGCCATCTCGGGACCGCCGGGGCGGCGCAGCCGTCCGGGCCCATGTCGGTGCCGATGCCGGCGGAGACGGTGCGGGCGGTGCAGGAACTGGTCGGCTCCGAGCACGTGGGTGAGTTCGTCCGGGCCGCCACGGAGCGGGAGCTCCAGGCCCGGACGATGAACGAACTGGCGCGCCGGGCCGGAGGGTAACGGCCGACGGACAACAGCCGGTGGGGTAATGGCCTGTGGGTATCGGCCGCCACAGCAGCCGGCGGCGGGCGACGGCGAGCCGGTGGCGGGCAGCGACGAGCCGGTGGCGGGCGGCGGCGAACCGGTCGCGGCCGGGCCGTAGTCCACAGGGCGGATCACTCGTTTGCCGTCAAACCCAACCCAACCGGCTGTGGACAAGTCGGCCGTTCCTGTGGACGAGCCTGTGGACGACTCAACCGATGGGCTCGTAGCCGGGGTTCGCGGGGGTGGCGGCTGCGGGGGTGCGGACGGGTACGGCCGGCCCGACGGCCGCCGGTCCGTCCTTCTGGTCGCGCCCGGTGCCCCCGTAGAGGAGGGCGGCGAGGGCCAGGCCCAGGACGCCTCCGACCACTTGGGCCGCGACGAATCCGGGCAGCGACTGCGGTGCGATGCCGGCGAAGGAGTCGCTGAAGGCGCGCCCGATGGTGCCCGCCGGGTTGGCGAACGAGCCGGACGAGGTGAACCAGATCGCGGAGGCGATGTACGCGGCGACCGCGGCCGGGATCAGCTTCGGGCGCCCGATGCGCTCCAGGCCCTGGATGAGCAGGACGAGCCCGGCGGTGGCGACGACCTCGCCGACGAGCAGGTGGCCGCCGCCGCGGATCTGGGTGGAGAAGGTGCCGGGGGTCCTGCCGAACATCACCTCGGCGAGGACGGCGCCGCCGATGGCCCCTGCGGTCTGGGCGGCGCCGTAGACCAGGGCTTCCCGGCCGCCGACCCCCTCGCCGCCGCGCCGGCGGACCCACCAGGAGGTGAGGGTGACGACCGGGTTGAGGTGGGCTCCGGACAACGGCCCGAAGAGCGTGATGATCAGCCCGAGGCCGATGGCCGAGGCGAGCGAGTTGGCGACGAGGGCGACACCGGTGTCCCGGCTGAGGTCGGAGGCCTGGATACCGGAACCGATCACCACCACGAGAAGGCCGGCGGTGCCGATGAGCTCGGCGACCGCGCGGCGCGGCAGAGAAGCGTGGATCGTCATGGGTTCTCCCCCTGGGCAGTAGTTCAACGGAAAATGTATTCCGTATCTTGGAAACGCGATAGAGGGTGTCCGAGTCCGGCGGAGCGCCGATAAATCGCTGCTCGACCCCCTTGCGACCCGGCAAGCTGGTGCCATGGACGACAGACGCACCGTGAAGGTGTCCAAATACGTCTCGAAACACCTGAGGCATCAGCCGGAACGCATCGGACTGGTGCTCGATCCCCAGGGCTGGGTGGAGATCGACGATCTTCTCCGTGCGGCCGCCGCCCACGGGTTCCCCGTCAGCCGCGCCGAGCTCGACCACGTCGTCGCCGCCAACGACAAGCAGCGGTTCGCCGTCGAGGGCACCCGCATCCGGGCCAACCAGGGCCACACCGTGCCGGTGGACCTGGACCTGCCGGAGGCCGAGCCGCCCGCGTACCTGTACCACGGCACCGTCGGCTCCGCCCTGGCCGCGATCCGCGCCGAGGGGCTGCGCCCCATGGCCCGCCACCACGTGCACCTGTCCCCCGACCGGGAGACCGCGACCCGGGTGGGCGCACGGCGCGGCCGGCCCGTCGTCCTGGCGGTGGACGCGGGGGCGATGCGCGCGGCCGGGCACGTGTTCCGGATCAGCGCCAACGGCGTGTGGCTGGCGGACGCCGTGCCACCGCAGTTCCTGCGCTTCTCGTAACGCCCTTCCGCCGCCGTCCGGCCCGGTCCGGCACCGCCCGGCGGCACCACAATTCACCAAGAGATTGTCAGATCATCCCCCTACTCTGTTCCTCATTCCGATCCGTGAGGGGGGTACCTCGCGATCGCCGAACCATCCATGCGAAATACGCGAGGTGACGCCCCGTGACGTCCACATCGGCTTCTTTCTCCCACTCCGATCCCTCGGCCAACAGCTTCCAGGTCGATCTGCGCGGCCTGGTCGACCTGCTCTCCCACCACCTCTACTCCAGCCCGCGCGTCTACGTCCGCGAGCTGCTGCAGAACGCCGTGGACGCCGTCACCGCCCGCCATGCACTCGACCCCGAGGCGGAGATCCGCATCCGCCTGTCGGCGTCCGCGAACCGGGTGACCATCGAGGACAGCGGCATCGGCCTGACCGCCGCCGAGGCCCACTCGCTCCTCGCCACCATCGGCCGCAGCTCCAAGCGCGGCGGCGACCACGGCCTGGAGACCACCCGCCGGGAGTTCCTGGGCCAGTTCGGCATCGGCCTGCTCGCCTGCTTCGTCGTGGCCCGGCAGATCCGCGTCATCACCCGCTCCGCGCGCGACCCCCGGGCCGCCCCCGTCGAGTGGCTGGCCACGGACGACGGCTCGTACACGGTCCGCGAACTGCCCGACGAGGCACGGCACGAGCCCGGCACCACCGTCATCCTGGAGGCCCGGCCGGGAGCCGAGGAGTGGACCGTCCCGGCCAAGGTCGAGCAGCTGGCCCGCGACTACGGCGCCCTGCTCCCGTACGACATCACCTTCGACGACGGCGAGGGCGGCGAGCCGCGGCCCGTCACCGACCGGCCCGCCGTGTGGGACCGGCCCCATCCCAACCCCGCCGCGCGCCGCGTCGCGCTCGCCGGCCACTGCACGCAGCTCTTCGGGTTCACCCCGCTCGACAGCATCGACCTCGACCTGCCCGTCGCCGGCGTACGCGGAGTGGCGTACGTCCTGCCCGAGCCGACCAGCCCCGCCCACCGGGCCGGACACCGCGTCCACCTCAAGGGGATGCTGCTGACGGACCACGCCGACAACCTGCTGCCCGACTGGGCGTTCTTCGTCCGCGCGGTCATCGACACGGACACGCTGCGGCCCACCGCCTCCCGGGAGAACCTGTACGACGACGAGACCCTGTCCGCGGTACGGGAAGCCCTCGGCGCCCGGGTCCGGTCCTGGCTCGCCGAACTCGCCGCGAGCGAACCGGAGCGTCTGGCCGCCTTCCTGAGCGTCCACCACCTCGGCGTGAAGTCCCTGGCCCGGCACGACGCCGAGCTGCTCGGCCTGATGCTGCCCTGGCTGCCCTTCGAGACCAGCGACGGCTCGATGAGCCTCCAGGAGTTCACGGCCGCCCACACCGAGATCCACTTCACGCGCACGGTCGAGGAGTTCCGCCAGATCGCCCCGATCGCGGCGGCCCACGGCCTCGGCGTCATCAACGCCGGCTACACCTACGACGCCGACCTCCTCGCCCTGCTGCCGACCGTCCGGCCGGACCTCAAGGTCATGGAGCTGGACGCCGGGGCCGTCACCGAGCGGCTCGACGCGGTCCCGACCGCCGCCGAACTGGCCCTCGCCCCCTTCCTGTCCACGGCGCGCACCCGGCTGGAGCCGCAGGGCTGCGACGTCGTGCTGCGCGCCTTCCAGCCCGTCTCCGTCCCCGCCCTCTACCTCGACGACCGCCAGGCCCGCCAGGAGCGCGACCGCACGGCGGCACTGAGCAGCGCCGACTCCCTGTGGAGCGGGATCCTCGGCGCGCTGCGCGGCTCCGCACCCCGCGCACGCCTGGTGCTCAACCACAACAACCCGCTGATCCGGCGGATCGCGGCGCTGCCCGACGAGGCCCTGACCGGCACGGCCGTCGAATCGCTGTACGGGCAGGCGCTGCTGATGTCCCAACGGCCGCTGCGCCCCGCCGACTCCACCCTGCTCAACCGGGCCTTCCTCGGGCTCCTGGAATGGGCGACCCACTCCACCGACTCCCCGGAGGGACAGAAGTGACCACGCTGACGCGCGAGGAGATCGAGCAGGGCCTCGCGGAGAACAGCGGCTCCCCGAACGGGGCCGCGCGCAACGCGCACGCGGAGGTGCTCGCGGGCGCGGCGGAGGCCATCGGTGACGGGCCCCTGTTCCGCCGGGCGCTCGACAACCTGATCAACGCCTATCTGTGGAGCGCCGAGTCCTCGAAGATGCTGGTGCCGTTCGCCCGGCTGCTCCAGGAGTACGACAAGGATCCCGGGGCCTTCTCCCGGTGGGACGCCCACTCGCTGTTCTGGCAGTTCAAATGGGTGGCCACGGCCATCAGCGACTCCCCGGAGATCCCGCTGGAGTCCGCCACCGGCTGGCTGGACGAGATGGAGCGCCGCTACCGGATCGCCGGCTACAGCGAGCGCCCGGTGCGCGAGGCCGAGCTGTGGCTCGCCGACGCGGTCGGCCAGGACGACCGGGCCGAGCGGGCCTACCGCGCCTGGCTGGCCGCCGAACGCGACGACATGAGCGACTGCCACGCCTGCGAACTCAACGGCCAGGGCGCCTACGCCGTGCTGCGCGGGGACGACCTCCAGGCCCTGGACGTCTGGCAGCCCGTGCTGGCGGGCAACCGGACCTGCGCCGAGGAGCCCCACCGGGTGCTCGCCACCTCGCTGCTGCCGCTGCTGCGCGTCGGCCGCTTCGACGAGGCCCGCTCGCACCACGTGCGCGGCTACCGCATGGCTCGCGGCAACGAGAGCCTGCTGCCGTCGGTCGGCAAGCACATCGAGTTCTGCGCCCTGAGCGGCAACGAGTCACGCGGCCTGGAGATCCTCGCCGAACATGCCGCCCACGTCGGGCCCCTGGTCAACGTCGACGACCAGATGGCGTTCCACGGCGGCATCCTCGTCCTGCTGCGCCGGCTGATCGAGCTGGGGCACGGCCCGAGTCCGGCCGTCCCCTACGAGGGCGTTCCGCGCTCGGTCTCGGAGTTGTACGAGGTGCTGCGCGCGGGCTCCCTCGACATCGCCCGGCGGTTCGACGCCCGCAACGGCACCACCCGGGTCTCGGACCGCTTCCTCGCCCGGATCGGGCGGGAGCCGCTGGTCGACGTACTGCCGCTGGGGGTGCGCAGCACGGCGCTGCCGCAGCCGCGGACCGCCGCACCCGCGAGCCCCGCCGCGGCCGCGCCCGTACCGCCTCGGGCCGGCTTCGACGAGCTGGTGGAGCGGGCCCGGCAGGCCCGGGAACAGCGGCATCCCGCAGCGGACGCGCTCTGGGACGAGGTCGGCGTACGCGCGGACGCGTACCCGGAGAGCGAAGCGGACCCGCTGGTCATGGCCGATGTGGCCGACCACCGGGCGCTGGCGGCCGCGCGCGCCGGGGCGGACGGCGCGGCGGCGCTGCTGGAGGCTGTCCGCGACCGCTACCGGGAGCTTGGGCAGGACGATCGCGCCGCGCTGGCGCAGCTGCGGCTGGCGAGCGCGGCCGCGCAGTCCGGGGCCGAGCCGCGGCGGATCCGGGAGCTGCTGGCGGCCGCCGTGGACGCGGCCGAGGCCCTGGCCCCGGACGATCCGCTGCGCCCGCGGCGGATCGCGCTGGCGCAGCTGACGGCGATCCGCGTGGAGTCTTACCTGCGTCCGCTGGAAGCCGGTCCGGAGCACGCACACGAGCACGGTCCGGGAGAGGACCACGGGCACGGTGAACTGGCAGCCGATCTCGGTGCGTTCGCCGCCGCCCACCGGGAGGCACTGCCCGACCTGGCGGCGGAGGCCGAGGAGATGCTCGGCCGCATCGCCCTGTCGCAGGGCGACCCCGAGCGCGCCCTGCCGCTGCTGGCCGCGTCCGCGACGCGCGCGGTGTCGGCGGGCGTGCCCTGGCAGGCGGTGGACGCGCTGGTGCTGCGGGGCGGTGTGCTGATGTCGCTGGGCCGGCCCGAGGAGGCGGAGGCGGACGCGCGTTCCGCGCTGGAGCACTCCGCGGAGGTGGCCGACGCCGAGACGCAGGGCGTCGTACGGCTCACCCTGGCGGACATCCTGCTGCGGCGGGCAGACGCCGCGGCGGAAGCGGCCGAGCACGCCCTCACCGCGGCGCACTGGTTCGACCAGGCGGGTCTGACCTCCGACGGAGGGGCGCAGGCCCGGCTGGTGCTGGCACGGGCGTACGCGCGGGAGGACCGGCACGCCGACGCGGTGGAGGTGCTGCAGTCGACGCTGCCCGATCTGCTGGAGCACGGCGAGGGCCAGGCCGTGTCCGTCCGGGAGTTCCTCGGGGACCTGCTGCGCCGGCTGAACGACCCGCGGGCGGCGGCGGAGCAGTACCTGCTGGCGGCGGACGTGGCCGAGGAGTGGGAGGACCCGCGACCGCAGGCCGGCTTCGCACAGGCTGCCGCGGAACAGCTCTCCGCCGCGCGCCTGGTCCCGGAGGCGGTCGCCGCGTACGAGCGGTCGCTGGAGCTGTACCGGGCGGCGGGCGGTTCCCCGGTCGCGGAGGTGCGGATCCTGCGCTCCCTGGCCTGGCTGGCGCCGCGGGCAGACACCGGCGCGCCGGCGTGGGCGCGGGCACGGGACCTGATGGACCGGGCGGCCGGGGTCCTGGAGGCCGCGTCGGCCGACCGGGCGGGGTGCTCCGAGGAGCAGGCCGTGGAGTTTCAGGCCGAGCTCGCCCAGACCTGGCTCCAGCTGGCGCAGGTGCTCGACTGGCGGGTCACTTCGCACGAGGAGGCCGAGGACGAGGACGGGGACACGGACGGGGCCGGGGACGGTGGTGCCGGGGAGAACACCGGGGACTCCCGCCGCGCCGGGGCCCGCGGCGACGTGGACACCGGGGCACTGCGGCTGGAGGAGATCGACCTGACGGCGCGGGCCGCCGCACTCTACGCGGAGCTGGGTCCGGACCATCTGGGGGACCGGCTCCAGTGCGTGCAGTACGCGGCGTGGACCGAGCAGGAGATCGGTCGCGCCGAGGCGGGAGTCGCTCGTCTCTCGGCCCTGGTGGACGAGCTCCGCGCGGTGCCCGAGGGGGTGCCGGAGGAGCTGCTGGAGCGCGCCCAGTCGTCCCTGGACAGCCTGAAGCGGTCCTCCTGAGGCCCCTGGAGCGCCACGCTCACGAGGCCGGGCCGCTCTGACGCCGATGCCCCGTCGCCACCGGGCGACGGGGCATCGCGGGCATCAGCCGGCCAGCTGCGCCAGGCCCTCGGTGGCGATCTTCTCGAAGACGTCCTCGTCGGCCGCGAACTCGGAGTCCGGGATCGGCGCGTGGATCACGATCTCCGTGAAACCGAGCTCCTGGTGGCGGCCGGCGAAGTCGACGAACGCGTCCACGGAGTCCAGCATCGTGTTGCGCTCCGGCGTGAAGCCGGTCAGCAGGATCTTCTCCATCGACCCGGGCGCCCGTCCGATCTCGGCGAACGCCTTGTCGAGCCGGGCCAGCTGGCCGGCGATGGCCGCCAGCGACTGCTCGGGGGTGCCCTCCTCGAAGAGCTTCGGATCGCCGGTGGTCACCCAGGCCTGTCCGTGGGCGGCGGCCAGCTTGAGACCCCGCGGGCCGTTCCCGGCGACCGCGAACGGCAGGCGCGGCTGCTGCACGCAGCCGGGGATGTTGCGGGCCTCCTCGGCGGAGTAGAAGGTGCCGCGCTCACTGGTCGCGGCCTCGGTGAGCAGCCGGTCCAGCAGCGGCACGAACTCGGCGAAGCGGTCCGCGCGCTCCCGCGGGGTCCAGGGGTCCTGGCCGAGCGCAGTGGCGTCGAACCCGTTGCCGCCGGCGCCGATACCAAGGGTGAAACGGCCACCGGAAATATCGTCCAGCGACATGAGCTCCTTGGCCAGGGTCACCGGGTGCCGGAAGTTCGGCGAGGTGACGAGCGTGCCCAGGCGCATCTTCTCCGTGGCTGCAGCCGCGGCGGTCAGGGTCGGGATCGCGCCAAACCACGGCAGGTCACGGAAGGACCGCCAGGTCAGATGGTCATAGGTGTAGGCCGTGTGGAAGCCGAGCCGCGCGGCTCGCACCCACTGGTCGCGGCCGCCCCCATGCCACGGGCGTACCGGGAGGATCACAGTGCTCAGACGCAGACTCATGGGTTCGAGACTACGACCCTGCTCGTGTTTCACGTGAAACACGAGCCGTCCCCGTGCCGGCGGAGGCCTCTTTTCAACGGCGACCGGGGGAGAAACATCGCCATCGGGCTCAGGGGCTCGACCCGCGCTGGTCCACTGCCCCAAGGCCATGGGTGAAGATGGAGGCGTGACCTCGGCTCCCCAGCGCCCGGACGGGCCAACCCCCACCCCCCGGCTCATCGCCACCGACCTCGACGGCACCCTGCTGCGCGACGACAAATCCGTCTCGCTGCGCACGGTCGCCGCCCTCGCCGCCGCCGAGGAGGCCGGGATCGAGGTCTTCTTCGTCACCGGCCGCCCGGCCCGCTGGATGGACGTGGTCAGCGATCACGTCCACGGCCACGGCCTGGCGATCTGCGCGAACGGTGCCGCGGTGGTCGATCTCCACGCGGGCCGGGAGTTCGTACAGGTGCGTGCTCTGCCGCGGGCGACGGCGATGACGGTCGTGGAGACGCTGCGCTCCACCGTGCCGGGCACCTCCTTCGCGGTCGAGCTGACCACGGGCATCAACTACGAGCCGCTGTACCCGCCCTTCTTCCAGGACCCGGGCGCCAAGGTGGCCATCGCCGAGAAGCTGCTGGAGGAGGAGGCGGACGACACCTCCGCTCCCGTCCTGAAGCTGCTCGCGCACCACGGCGAGCTCGCCCCGGACGAGTTCCTGACGCTCGCCCGCTCGGCCGCCGGCGCCCACGCGTCGATCACCCGCTCCAGCCCGACCGCCCTGCTGGAGATCAGCGGTCCGGGAGTCTCCAAGGCCAGCACCCTGGAGCTCTGCTGCGCCGAGCGCGGGATCTCGCCCGCCGAGGTCGTCGCCTTCGGTGACATGCCGAACGACGTGGAAATGCTCCGCTGGGCGGGCACCTCGTACGCGATGGGCAATGCCCACCCGGACGTCCTCGCGGCGGCTTCCGGCCGTACGGTCGCCAACAACGAGGACGGCGTCGCGGTCGTCATCGAGCGCATCATCGCGGAACGCGCCGCCCACCAGGGGTAGATCCGGCACCGGCGGCCGGGGCCCGGGCGGGAGCCCGTGGCCGCGGGCCCGGAGCTGCGGGCCCGAGGCCGGCCGGGGCGTCAGAGGGGGGCCTCCCACACCAGGGTGGTCCCCGTGCTCTCCTCCCCGATACCGGGGCCGTACGAGCTCGATCCGCCCAGCGATTCGGCCCGTCGGCGTAGATTCCGCAGCCCGCTGCGCCGCCCGCCCTCGGGGATGCCCACCCCGTCGTCGGCGACCTCCAGCCGGACCCCGGGCCGTCCGTCGGCCAGTGTGAGGGTGCAGTCCACCACCACCTCGATCCGGGACGCCTCCGCGTGCCGGAAGGCGTTCGACAGGGCTTCGCGCAGCGCCGCGATCAGGTTCTTGCCGACCAGCTCGCCGACCATCGTGTCGACCGGGCCGAGGAACCGGTGCGACGGTTTGAACCCCAGCGGCACCGCAGCCATGTTGATCTCGCGCAGGACCCGGGTGCGCAGCCCCGACGGCGCCTCGGCGGGCCCCTGCTGGAGCGCGAAGATCGCGGTGCGGATCTCCTGAATGGTCACGTCCAGCTCGTCCACGGCCTTGCCCACGCCGTCGACGACCTCCGGGACCACGGACCGCCGCTGGGCGCCCTCCAGCATCATCCCGGTGGCGAACAACCGCTGGATGACGAGGTCGTGCAGGTCCCGGGCGATCCGGTCGCGGTCCTCGAACACCGCGAGCCGCTCCCGGTCGCGCTGCGCCTCGGCCATCATCAGCGCGAGCGCGGCCTGGGAGGCGAACTGGGTGGCCAGGGTCCGCTCGGACTCGCTGAACGGCCGCCGGCCCCGGCCCCGTGGCGTGACCAGCGCACCCAGCACCCGCCCCCCGCTGTGCAGCGGCAGCATCATGCAGGGCCCGTACTGGCTGGTCAGCCGGCTGATCGTGCGGGGGTCGGAGGCGGCGTCGTCGACGAAGACCGGCTCGCCCCGGAGCAGCTTCGCCACCACCGGGCTCTCGGCCGGGATCACCAGGCCGAGCGAGGTGGCCGGGTTGTCGGCGGAGACGGCGACGATCTCCATGCCGCCTTCCTCCGCGGGCAGCAGCACGATCCCGGCGGCGGAGTCCGCCAGATGGCGGGCCTGCTCGGCCACCACCGCCAGGGCGTCGTCCGCGTCCCCGCCCGACAGCAGGGCGGTCGTGACGGCCACCGAGCCGTCGATCCACCGCTCCCGCTGGGTGGCGGCCTCGTACAGCCGGGCGTTGCCGATGGCGATGCCCGCCTCGGTGGCCAGGACCCGGACCATGTGGACGTCGTAGTCGTTGAACCGGCCGCCGTCGTTCTTCTCGGCGAGGTACAGATTGCCGAAGATCTCCCCCTGCACCCGGATCGGGACGCCGAGGAAGGTCTTCATCGGCGGGTGGTTCGGCGGGAACCCGGCCGAGCGCGGGTCCTTCGTCAGATCGGAGAGCTGCACCGTGTCGGGATGCGAGATCAGCGCGCCGAGCAGGCCCCTCTTCCCGTCCGGCCGATGTCCGATCTTCCGGGCCGTCTCGGCGTCGATGCCGAAGGTGACGAAGTCCGACAGCCCGCGGCCCTCGGTGTCGACGACGCCGATCGCCGCGTACCGGGCGTCCGCGAGTTCGGCCGCGGTCTCGCAGATCCGGTCGAGGGTGGAGTGCAGTTCCAGGCCGGTGCCGACCGAGCGCATGGCCTCCAGCAGTTGCGGCACCCGCGCAGTGAGCTCTGTGGAGAGACCCTGCAGACTCCGGGTGGCCCGGGTGGCTGCCTCCAGCGGGTCCGGTGTTCCGGGAGGTGGCTCCGGCGGTTCCTGCGACTCCTGCACTGACATGCCCTTGAGCGTAGTTAGTCCCTTTTACCGGGGAAAGTCGGCCAGGACCCCGTCGGCCGCGCGCTCGCGCTCCAGCAGCTTGCGCAGCGGACCCTCCTCGGCCGCCAGCTCCGCGTAGGCGCCCCGCTGCACGACCGCTCCGCGATCCAGTACGAACACCTCGTCGACCGCCTCCAGGCCCGCCAGCCGGTGCGTGATCAGCACGGTGGTACGGCCCTCGGTCGCGGCCAGCAGATCCGCCGTCAGGGCGTCCGCGGTGGCCAGGTCCAGGTGTTCGGCCGGTTCGTCGAGCACGAGCACCGGGAAGTCGGCGAGCAGGGCCCTGGCCAGGGCCAGCCGCTGGCGCTGGCCGCCGGAGATCCGCTCGCCGTGCTCGCCGACCAGCGTGTCCAGCCCGTCCGGGAGGCCGTCGGCCCACTCCAGCAGCCGGGCCGCCGCCAGGGCCTGCCGCAGCTGCTCCTCACTCGCCCCGGTCCGGGCCAGCCGCAGGTTCTCCCGTACCGAGCTGTCGAAGAGGTGCGCGTCCTGGGCGCACAGGCCCACGATCCGCCGGACCTCGTCGCCGTCGAGGGTGCGCGCGTCGGTCCCGCCCAGGGTGTACGTGCCCTCGTGGAGGTCCAGGAACCGCAGCAGGACCTGGGCCAGCGAGGTCTTGCCCGCACCCGAGGAGCCGACGACGGCGACCCGGCGGCCGGCCTCCAGGGTCAGGTCCAGCCCGTGCAGCGCGTCGTGTTCCTGCCCGGGATGGCGGGCCGCCAGCCCCGTCAGCCGCAGCGGGAAGGGGGAGTCCGGCGCCCCGGCCGGGCGTTCCGGCTCGGCGACCGGGACGGGAGCGTCGATGACCTCGTGGATCCGCTCGGCGCTGCGGCGCACCCGCTGCCGGTACTGGACGGCCTGCGGAAGACCGTTGACCGCTTCGAAGGCGGCGAGCGGCGTCAGCACGGCCACGGCCATGGCCACACCGGACAGCCGTCCGTCGTGCACGGCGCCGGCGGCCAGGGCGGCGCAGACCACCACGGTCAGCCCGCACACCAGGGCGGTCAGCCCGGCTCCGAGTCCGCCGGCGGCGGCTGCGCGCGCGGCGATGGCGGTCAGCGTCCGGTCACTGTCCTTCGCGGCGTCCTTGCGCCCGGTCAGCGCGCCGGCGACGGTCAGCTCGGCCGTTCCGGTCAGCAGGTCGGCCACCCGGGTCGCGAGTTCTCCCCGGGCCGGCGCCAGCCGCCGCTCCGCACGCCGGGCACAGGCGCCGCTGACGAGGGGCACCCCAACCCCGGCGGCCAGCAGCCCGACGGCGAGCGCTGCTCCCGCCCCGGGCAGCAGCCATGCGGTGAAGGCGACCGAGCCGGTGCCGACGAGCACGGCGGTGCCGACCGGCAGCAGCCAGCGCAGCCAGTAGTCCTGGAGGGAGTCGGCGTCGGCCACCAGACGGGCCAGCAGGTCTCCGCGGCGCTGCTCCCGCAGCCCGGCGGGTGCGATGCGCTCCAGCCGGCGGAACACCGAGACCCGCAGGTCTGCGAGCATCCGCAGCACGGCGTCGTGGGAAACGAGCCGCTCCGCGTACCGGAAGACGGCCCGGCCGATCCCGAAGGTCCGGGTCGCCGTGACGGCCACCATCAGGTAGAGCACCGGCGGTTGTTCCGAGGCCCGCGAGATGAGCCATCCGGAGACCGCCATCAACCCGACGCTGCACCCGACGGCCAGCGCCCCGAGCAGCAGACCGAGCCTGAACCGCCCCTGCCAGGGCTTGGCGACGGCGCGCACCCGCCGGAGCGGATCGCCGCCGCCCGAGCCGGCGCCGACGGCCTCGGCGGCCCGTTCGGGGGCGCTGCCGAGGATCCATGCGCCGGGGTCCGACGGCCCGTTGCGGTCCCCGCCGCGGCCGACGGAGCTGCCGGCCCGTACGGGGGAGGGGAGAGCCCCGAGCCCCGCAGCGCCGACCGGCACCACGCGGTCGGCCACGGCCAGCAGCGCGGGCCGGTGGACGACCAGCAGCACGGTCCGCCCGACCGCGAGGCGCCGTACGGCGTCGACGACGGCCGCCTCGGTCTCCCCGTCGAGTGCCGCGGTCGGCTCGTCCAGCAGCAGCACGGGCCGGTCCGCGAGGAACGCCCGGGCCAGCGCCAGCCGCTGACGCTGGCCGGCGGACAGCCCGAGCCCGCCTTCTCCGAGCTCCGTGTCGACTCCGCGGGGCAGTGCGGAGACGAACTCCCATGCCCCGGCATCCTTCAGGGCCCCGGCCACGGCGTCCGTGGACGCGTCCGGCCGGGCCAGCCGTACGTTCTGCGCGATCGTCCCGGCGAACAGGTGCGGGCGCTGCGGTACCCATGCGATCCGCTCCCGCCACTGCTCCGGCGACAGCGAGGCGAGGTCCGCGCCCCCGATCCGCACGCAGCCCGCGGTCGGCGCCACGAAGCCCAGCAGCACCTGGAGCAGCGTCGACTTGCCCGCGCCGCTCGGCCCGGTCAGGGCCACGCACTCCCCGGGTCCCACCGTCAGCGAAACCGGTCCCGGCGAGTCCTCGCCCCGGCCCTCGTGGCGGACCGCGACCCCGTCGAGCTCGATCCGCAGCCCGGCGTCCGGCACCGGGGCCCCACCGCCGGCGGCGGCGACCGGGGTCTGGAGCACCTCGAAGATCTCCTCCGCGGCCGCGAGCCCCTCGGCGGCCGCGTGGTACTGCGCCCCGACCTGGCGCAGCGGCAGATAGGCCTCGGGCGCCAGGATCAGGATGACCAGCCCGGTGTACAGGTCGAGCTCCCCGTGGACCAGCCGCATGCCGATGGTCACGGCGACCAGCGCCACGGACAGCGTCGCCAGCAGCTCCAGCGCGAAGGACGAGAGGAACGCGATGCGCAGGGTCCGTACGGTCGCCTGCCGGTACTCGTCGGTGATCTTGCGGATCGACTCGGCCTGAGCCTTGGCCCGGCCGAAGACCTTGAGCGTCGGCAGCCCGGCCACCACGTCCAGGAAGTGCCCCGACAGCCGGGACAGCAGCCGCCACTGGCGGTCCATGCGGGACTGGGTGGCCATGCCGATCAGCACCATGAACAGCGGAATGAGCGGCAGCGTGACCACGATGATGGCCGCCGACACCCAGTCCTCGGTGACGATCCGGGCGAGGACCGCCACCGGGACCACCACCGCGAGGCCCAGCTGGGGCAGGTAGCGGGAGAAGTAGTCGTCCAGGGCGTCCACGCCCCGGGTGGCCAGCGCCACCAGCGATCCGGTCCGCTGACCGCTCAGCCAGCCGGGCCCCAGATCCGCGGCCCGGTCCAGCAGCCGCCCCCTGAGCTGCGACTTGACCGCCGCACTGGCCCGGTGGGCGGCCAGTTCCGTGAGCCAGGCGAGCAGGCCGCGCCCCAGCGCCACTGCCGCGAGCAGCAGCAGCGGCGTCCGCAGCGCCTCCCCGTCCAGCCCCTGCTCGAAGGCGCCGACCACGATCTCGGCGATCAGCATCGCCTGACCGACGACCAGCCCCGCCCCGGCGAGGCCCAGGGCCACCACGGCCGCCAGGAAGAGGCGGGTGGAGCGGGCGTACCGGAGCAGGCGCGGGTCGATCGGTTTCACGTGAAACATCCCCCAGAGCAGGGTCGGTCAGCGGGGTCGGGGCTCAGTGCGCGTCAGCGATGTGCTGCGTGCCGATCCGCTTGCGGAACACCCAGTAGGTCCAGCCCTGGTAGAGCAGGACGAGCGGCGTGGCCACTCCCGCGCACCAGGTCATGATCTTCAGCGTGTACGGGCTGGACGAGGCGTTGGTGACCGTGAGGTTCCAGGCGTCGTTCAGCGAGGACGGCATCACGTTCGGGAAGAGCGTCAGGAAGAGCATCGCGACCGCGGCCGCAATGGTGATCCCGGAGAGGGCGAACGCCCAGCCCTCGCGGCCCGCCAGGTTGCAGGCCAGGGCTCCCACCAGGGCCACGACCGCGACGGCCATGGCGATCAGGCTCGTGCCGTCACCGTGCGAGACCTGGGTCCAGGCCAGGAAGGCCAGGGCCAGCACGGCGGTGAGCACGCCCAGCCGGGTCGCCAGGGTGCGCGAGCGCTCCCGGATGTCACCGACCGTCTTGAGGGAGGTGAACACCGCCCCGTGGAAGGTGAAGAGGGTGAGCGTGACGAGGCCGCCGAGCAGGGAGTAGACGTTGAGCAGGTCGAAAAGGCTGCCGACGTAGTTCATCTGCTCGTCGATCTTCACGCCGCGCACGATGTTGGCGAAGGCCACGCCCCACAGGAACGCGGGGATCAGCGAGGTCCAGAAGATGGCGTGTTCCCAGTTGGTCTGCCACCGGTCCTCGTCCCGCTTGTGCCGGTACTCGAAGGCGACGCCGCGGATGATCAGGCAGATCAGGATGAGCAGCAGCGGCAGGTAGAACCCCGAGAAGAGGGTGGCGTACCACTCCGGGAAGGCGGCGAAGGTGGCACCGCCGGCGGTGAGCAGCCAGACCTCGTTGCCGTCCCACACGGGCCCGATCGTGTTGATCAGGACCCGCCGCTCCTTGCGGTCGCGGGCGAGCAGCTTGGTCAGGACGCCGACACCGAAGTCGAAGCCCTCCAGGAAGAAGTAGCCGGTCCACAGGACGGCGATGAGCACGAACCAGACGTCATGGAGTTGCATGGTGTGGTCCCCTCAGCCTCAGTACGAGAAGGCCATCGGCCGGTCGGGGTTCTTGTCGTCCCCGCCGATCTTGGTGGGCGGGTTCAGGTCGGCCTCGGTGAGCTCGGGCGGCCCGAGCTTCACGTACTTCACCAGCAGCCTGACCTCGATCACCGCGAGCACGGCGTACAGCAGCGTGAAGCCGATCATCGAGGTGAGCACCTCGCCCTGGGAGACGTGGGGCGAGACCGCGTCACGGGTGCGCAGGACGCCGTAGACCACCCAGGGCTGGCGGCCCATCTCCGTGAAGATCCAGCCCCAGGAGTTGGCGATGAGCGGGAAGCCCATGGTCCACAGGGCGACGATCCAGTACCACGTGGCGAACCGGGGACTCAGCGCCTTCTTGAAGAGGACCAGGTGCGGGACCTCGTCCTCGCCGGTCCGCAGGCCCGGGGGCAGCATGAACTTCTTGCGGGTGAGCCAGAGCCCCAGCACTCCGACGCCGAGCGAGGCCATGCCGAAGCCGATCATCCAGCGGAAGCCCCAGTAGGCGACCGGGATGTTGGGCCGGTAGTCGCCCGGGCCGAACTTCTCCTGCTCGGCCTTGTTGACGTCGTTGATGCCGGGGACGAACGAGGTGAAGTCGTCGTTGGCCAGGAAGGACAGCAGACCCGGGATCTCTATCGCGACCTTGTTGTGGCCCTTTTCGACGTCTCCGTAGGCGAAGACGGAGAAGGGCGCGGGAGCCTCGCCGTCCCAGAGCGCCTCGGCGGCGGCCATCTTCATCGGCTGCTGCTTGAACATCACCTTGCCGAGCAGGTCACCGCTGATGGCGGTGCCCATGCCGGCGATGATCAGGGTGACCAGGCCGAGCCGCAGCGACGTCCGCATGACGGGGATGTGCTTCTTGCGGGCCAGGTGGACGGCCGAGATGCCGACCATGAAGGCGCCACCGACCAGGAAGGCCGCCGTGATGGTGTGGAAGAACTGGGTCAGGGCGGTGTTCTGGGTGAGGACGAGCCAGAAGTCGGTGAGTTCGGCGCGGCCCCGCTCCGCGTTGATCCGGTAGCCGACCGGGTGCTGCATCCAGGAATTCGCCGCGAGGATGAAGTACGCGGAGAGGATGGTGCCGATCGAGACCATCCAGATGCAGGCCAGGTGGATCTTCTTCGGCAGCTTGTCCCAGCCGAAGATCCACAGGCCGATGAAGGTCGACTCGAAGAAGAACGCGATCAGCGCCTCGAAGGCCAGCGGGGCTCCGAAGACGTCACCGACGAAACGCGAGTAGTCGGACCAGTTCATGCCGAACTGGAACTCCTGCACGATGCCCGTGACGACGCCCATCGCGATATTGATCAAGAAAAGCTTGCCCCAGAACTTGGTGGCCCTGAGGTACTTCTCTTTCCCCGAACGCACCCAGGCGGTCTGAAGGCCTGCCGTGAGTGCGGCGAGCGAGATCGTCAGCGGGACGAAGAGGAAGTGGTAGACGGTGGTGATGCCGAACTGCCAGCGCGCCAACGTCTCTGGCGCCAAAGCTACGTCCACGTCGTCGTCTCCTTCGGTGCGCCGTGGTCACTGCCGCAGTTTGCCTGACATGCCCTACCCAATAGGTGACAAAGCAGGACACGCTTGTGAACGCGTTCACATTCACAAGCATTATGTCGTACTACTCCCGACGACTTTCAGCCGGGGTCCCCCTCTAGCCAATACATTCAACAGATTGTTGAATGCCGCTCATGAGGATTCGTATCTCCTGGCCCGCGGGCCAGCTCACGGCAACCCTTGACGAGACCCCGACCTGCAAGGCGCTGGCCGAGGCCCTGCCGATCTCCGCGTCCGCCCACACCTGGGGCGAGGAGGTCTACTTCGACACCGGCGTCTCCGTGGCGCTGGAACACGACGCCCGTCAGGTCGTCGACCCCGGCACCGTCGCGTTCTGGACCGAGGGCGACGCACTCGCGCTGCCCTACGGCCCCACACCCATCTCGCGCGGAGGCGAGAGCCGCCTGGCGAGCCCGTGCAACGTGCTCGGCTCGTTCGACGGCGACCCCCGCCTGTTGTCCACCGTCCGCGACGGCGACCCGATCCGCGTGGAACTCGCGTAGCTCCCGGGGACCCGCGCAGCCCCCCAAGGGCTACATCTCCTTGAAGAAGGCCTCCGCCGTGTGCAGGAAGAGGTCGTTCGCCTCGGGCTCGCCGATCGTGACCCGCAGGCCCTCACCCGCGAAGGGCCGGACCACCACACCGGCCTTCTCGCAGGCCGCCGCGAACTCGGCGGTCCGCTCCCCCAGCCGCATCCACACGAAGTTCGCCTGCGTCTCCGGCACCACGGTCCAGCCCTGCCCGAGCAGCGCCTTGTAGACCCGCGCGCGCTCGCCCACCAGCGCCCCGACCCGGCCCATCAGCTCGTCCTCGGCCCGCAGCGAGGCGACGGCCGCGTCCTGGGCGAGCTGGCTGACACCGAAGGGCACCGCCGTCTTGCGCAGCGCCGCCGCCACCGGCTCGTGTGCCACTGCGAAGCCCACGCGCAGGCCGGCCAGCCCGTACGCCTTGGAGAACGTACGCAGCACGCAGACGTTCGGGCGGCTGCGGTAGAGCTCGATGCCGTCCGGCACCTCGACGTCGCGGACGAACTCGCGGTACGCCTCGTCCAGCACCACCAGGATGTCCGAGGGCACCCGGTCCAGGAACCGCTCCAGCTCGGCACGGCGCACCGCGGTGCCGGTGGGGTTGTTGGGGTTGCAGACGAAGATCAGCCGGGTCCGCTCGGTGATCGCGTCGAACATCGCGTCGAGGTCGTGCACGTCCCCGTCGGTCAGCGGGACCTGCACGGACTTCGCACCCGAAATCTGCGTGATGATCGGGTAGGCCTCGAAGGAGCGCCAGGCGTAGATGACCTCGTCGCCCGGGCCGGCCGTCGACTGGATCAGCGACTGGGCCACACCCACGGAGCCCGTGCCCGTGGCGACGTGCTCGACCGGCACGCCGAACCGCTCGGCGAGCTCGTTCACCAGGCCCGTGCAGGCCATGTCCGGGTAACGGTTGAACTGGCCGGCCGCCGCGACCGCCGACTCCAGCACCCCGGACAGGGGCGGGTAGGGGTTCTCGTTCGAGGACAGCTTGTACGCGACGGGCCCGCCCGCGGCGGCGGGCTTCCCCGGCTTGTAGGTGGGAATGCCGTCCAGCTCGGCGCGCAGCTTCGGGCTCTTCTCGCTCACCGCAGGTCCTCCTCGACCGTCCCGTACGACGTCGCCGTCGACTCAATACTGCTCACCTTATGAGGATTCCGCTCTCCCGAAAATGGCAGCGCCGGGATTGCGGGGGAGCGCACGCATATATGCGCACGCCGGTGGCCTGCGCCGTGGCGCGCATCCCTCGTACAGGTGAGTTGAGACCGCCCCCGAACCGCACCTCTTTGGCATGCCCGGACCCGACGGCAAACGGCCCACTCACTCTCTGCTTCCAATTTCCTTCATTTCCAAGGTCATTGGGGGTGGCGAACCATGCAGAATCGTGCCTGTCAACGCGTGCATATGCACCCGGACCACCCACCCCACCGAGCCCTACTATCGGCTCGCCATGACAGCAGCAGGGAAGCATCAGGTGAGCCGGACCGAGACCACCCGGCGGGCCGCCGGCCGACAGGGCCGGGCAGGCATCAGGGACGTGGCCGCCGCGGCGGGCGTCTCGATCACGACCGTCTCCGACGCGCTCAATGGCAAGGGGCGGCTGCCGGACGCCACCCGCCGCCACGTTCGCGAGGTCGCCGACCGGCTGGGCTACCGCCCCTCCGCCGCGGCCCGCACCCTCCGTACCGGCAAGTCGGGCCTCATCGGCCTGACCGTGACGACGTACGGGGATGAACCTTTCACCTTCACCGAATTCGCGTACTTCGCCGAGATGGCCAGGGCCGCCACCTCGGCCGCGCTCGCCCGCGGCTACGCCCTCGTCATCCTCCCCGCCACCTCCCGACACGACGTGTGGTCCAACGTGGCCCTCGACGGCACCGTCGTCATCGACCCCTCCGACCACGATCCCGTCGTCAGCGAACTGGTCCGCCAGGGCCTCCCCGTCGTCTCCGACGGCCGTCCGGCGGGCTCCCTCCCGGTCACCGCATGGGTCGACAACGACCACGAGGCCGCCGTACTGGGCCTGCTCGACCACCTCGCCGCCGCCGGCGCCCGCCGGATCGGGCTGCTGACCGGCACCACCACCGACACCTACACCCGGCTCTCCACCACCGCCTACCTCAACTGGTGCGAGCGCGTCGGCCAGGACCCCGTCTACGAGTCGTACCCCGCCCACGACCCGTGCGCGGGCGCCGTCGCCGCAGACCGCCTGCTCGCCCGGCCCGACCGCCCCGACGCCGTCTACGGGCTCTTCGACCCCAACGGGACCGACCTGCTGGCCGCCGCCCGGCGGTACGGCCTGCGGGTCCCCGAGGACCTGCTGCTCGTGTGCTGCAGCGAGTCCACCGTGTACGCCAACACCGAACCGCCCATCACCACCCTGTCCCTCAAACCGCGCCGCATCGGCACCGCCGTCGTGCAGTTGCTCATCGACGCCATCGAGGGAGTCGACACCGGCCGGCCGGTCGAACAGGTGGTCCCGACCGAGCTGATCATCCGTACGTCCTCGCAGCGCAGGCAGGCCCGTACGACGATCAGCCCGCCCCGCTCACCGGCCAAGGACTGACCGTCACACCCCCGATACGGCGGGGCCGACGGCCCCGCCGAGGATTTCAGAAACACCCATTTCAGGCGAAAGCGGCAGGAACTATTGGTTCCGCCCCGGATTCACCACCCCTGGTGCGTCACAGAGCGCGAGCCGCATTCCTATGATGGGCGCACGACATCACGGACCCTCCGCCCAGGAGGCCAGGAGGGTCCGCAGGTGTACGGCAGCGCGACGGTGGTGGAGGGGTCGATGACTCAGGGGGCCGGTCAGGGACCCGTGATGCGGACGGAGACGCTGCGGGACTTCCGGGTCCCGGTCACCGAGCCCGCCCCGTACGGCGTGCCCGGCGCACTTCCCGACGAGGCCCCGGTGTACGGCGGG
>NZ_JBHYVA010000025.1:16847-28087 GCF_042750055.1 Streptomyces sp. NPDC059456 | reverse complement strand
GATATCAAAACAATAATTTTCGACGGCTGCGTCATATGTTTATAAGATACAGGGTCAGCCCCGGGCCGGGGCCGCCTTCCCGGCCGAAGCCGCCGAGAAGCGGCCGACCTTGTCCAGCACGTCGGCGTCGTACAGCCGCAGGGCCTGCTGGAGCGCGAACTCGGCCATGTAGGCACGGAACTGGTCGACCGGCTCCTCGGCCAGGTTGAGCATGCGCCGGTTCGCGAGGACGGCCGTGCCGCGAAGCCGCTCCGCGCTTTCGGCCACGGCCGCGTCCAGCGCGGCCGGCTCGTGCACCTCGTCGACCAGCAGCCGGGCCGCTGGCTCGCTCGCGTGCACGCGCCGCCCCTCCAGGATGACCTGCCGGGCCAGCCGCGGCCCGACCGAACGCGTCAGCCGGAAGTTCGCCACGCCCGGGATGATGCCCTCCTGCGCGGCGGGCAGGCTCACATAGGCGTCCGACGCGGCGATGACGTGGTCGAAGAGCAGGAGCAGCTGGGCGCCGCCGCCGATGGCGAAACCGTCCACGACGGCGACCCAGGGCTTGTCGACGGTGCTCCGCCGCCAGTCCGCGGCTCCTTCCGGCCGCACACCCCGGATCAGCTTGTGCAGGTAGCCCAGCTCGCGGCGCAGCAGGAAGTCCACGAGCGAGATGCCGCCGCCGTGCAGCGCCTTGAGGTTGATGCCGGCGCTGAACACCCGCCGACCGCGGTAGCGGGGATGCGACATGACGCCGCCGCGCAGCACGCCCACCTCGGTGGCCGGGTCCAGGAGGACCAGGTCGACAGCCGTCTCCATGTCGTCGACCTGCCGGTCGTCCTCCGCGTTCAGGGAGTCCTCGCGACACATGGTCAGATGGGTGACCGCACCGCGGCGCTCCGCCGTCACGGACGGCAACCGGACCGTTCCGGTACGGGTGAACTCCGGCAGCAGCGCGAGCGCCGAGGGAGTGGGCCGGAGCATCGCGTCGAGCAGGTGGGCCCCGGCCGTGGGGGAGCGCAGCACACGGCTGAAGAAGATCCCCTGGTCGATCTCGTGGCCCTCTTTGTGCGACTGGGCCCGCCTGCGCTCGGCGGCCAGCTGCT
The DNA here is from genome assembly GCF_042750055.1 of Streptomyces sp. NPDC059456. NCBI lineage: Bacteria > Bacillati > Actinomycetota > Actinomycetes > Kitasatosporales > Streptomycetaceae > Streptomyces > Streptomyces sp. NPDC059456. Next base: position 27,002 of record NZ_JBHYVA010000025.1, on the reverse strand, counting down.
CCGCGGTCGGCACGAGTCCGGGAAAGCGCGCCTCGGCCTCCCGGACCAGCTCGGCGATCCGCAGGTGACGGGACCGGTGATCCGTGAGCTCGTCGTACACCGCCTCCGCGTGCGCGTCCATGAACGCCGCACGCAGGGCCCTGGCGGCGTCGACCGCAGCGGCGGCTTCGGCGCGCTGCTGCGGCGACCGGTCCGCCGGCTCGCCGAGGTCGTCGAGCAGGGCCGAGGTGGCCGCGGCCACGCGTGCCAGCGCGCGCCGCGCCGCGTCCGGATCCGCAGGAAGGGCAGCCGCGGCCACGTCTGCGGCGGGCGGGCGCGCCGGAACGTGGTCGACGGTCATACGGCCGCCCCGGGAGCCGCCGCCTGCAGCAAAGCCCGGTCGCATGCGGCCAGATGGGCGCCCAGTGCCTCTTCGAAACCGGTCGTCGCGGCGTCGAAGAGCAGCTGGCGCCGGATGGCCAGCTCGGATCCCCGCACGGAGGCGATCGACGCGACGGCCGCCGCCAGTGCCGCCTCGACGTCGTCCGCCACTGCGTCGACCAACTGGAGGGCCACGGCCTCCTGCGCACCGATCGCGGTGCCGAAGAGGACGGCACGGCGGACGGCGGCGGCACCGGCGTGGGACCTGCCGAGCCGGTACAGCGTCATGCCCGGCCAGGTCGTCCCGTTCTCGACCGGCATCACCAGGCTCGCGGCGCCGTCGGCGATGCGCCGGTCCGCGCACAGCAGGAGGTCGAGCGCGAGACCACCGCACGGCCCTGCGGCCGTCGCGAACGTCGCCACCGGCAGGCGTTCGAGCCGGCGCAGCGCCCGCTCCCACTTGCTCACCAGGGAGACCGTCACCCCGTCGGCCTGCGGAACCGCGGGGACGCCCGAAAGGCGCAGGGTCAGGTGGCCGGCGGTGCGCCCGTCCTCGGCATCGTCGCAGGCCGCGTTGACGGCGGCGACGGCGGCGGAGGACAAGGACCGGCGGCCGTCGACGGTCAGGGTCGCGGTGGCGGCGTCGTACACCGCGGAGGTCGTGCCTGTTTCGGTCATGGTTTCCTTCACCTGCTCCTCATTCACCATTGAACGAGCGCCGTCTCGATGGTGGAGCCCGGGCCCATCGTCATCAGGACGCCGTACTCGCCGGGTGCGGCCACGCCTTCCGCGAGCAGCCGCTCGTAGGAGAACAGGAACGAGCCGCTGGAGAGATTGCCGTAGTCGCGCAGGACCCCGGTCGTGTGCCGCACGTCGTGGCGTGTGAGACCCAGGTTGATCCGTACCGCGTCGATGACCTTCTTGCCGCCGGAGTGCACCAGCCAGTGGCGGATGTCGGAACGACGCAGGCCGGCCGGGGCCAGCAGCCGATCGACGACCCGCTCCGCGTGCGCACCCACGACGTAGGGCACCTGCGGGTCCAGGTAGAAGCTGAACTTGCCCTGCTCGTCGCTCCAGTCGTACCGCATGGCGTCGATCGCGTCGGTGATGAGGTGGCTGGAGAAGCCCAGGATCCGCGGCCCGTGGAACCCGCGGTGCGCGCCGACGGGCGGCGGGGGCTGCGACGGATCGGCGACCAGGGCGATGGCGGCGGCGCCGTCCCCGAAGAGGCTGTTGACGACGGCGGTCCGCATCGTGCCGTCGATGACGTACGCGGCGGAGCAGGCCTCCACGCACAACATGACGGCCACCCGGCCCGGATGCGCCGTGGCCCAACCAGCCGTTGCCTGAAGGGCGTTGAGGCCCGCGTTGCAGCCCATGCCCACGACGTCCACTCGGCTCGTCTGCGGGCGCAGCCCCAGGGAGCGGATCAGCAGGGCGCTCAGGCCGGGAGTCAGGAAGCCCGTGGTGGTCGTCACGCACAGGTAGTCGATGTCGTGCGGGTCGATGCCGGTGTCGGCCAGACACTTGCGGATCGCGGCGGCCCCCATGTCGAGGGCGAGCTTCTTGTGCTTGTCGAGGAGTTCGCCCTGCACCTCGGAGCGGAGCGCGCCGTGCCGGTCGCGCGGAGGCAGGGAGAGGAAGCGTCTTTCGATGGCGCTGTTGAGGAAGACGGACCGCACCTTGGGGTCCGATATCTCGAACAGGTCGAGGATTTCCTGCTGGGTGTACGACGTCCCCGAAACGGCGGTCGCGACGCCCGCGATCCGCGGGGCGGTCAGTGCCGGGCCGGGGGAGGGTATCGGCGGTTCCAGTGGTTCGGCGTACCAGGGGCTCATCGCGGTGGTCATCGGAAGGTCCACCCCCACATACGCGGCTTGCTGCGTATCAGTGCCAGTGTGTTCAGCAACGTGTCTGTTTCCTTGTGGGCTGTGACGGGTCCTGGGCAGCGGTCTCATCCCTGATGAAACGTGCCAGACGCCCGACCCCGTCGGTGATCTCGGACTGGGTCAGGTAGCTGATGGACAGACGGATGCTGTTGGCTCCGCCGCCCTGGGGATAGAAGTAGGACATGGGCGTCCAGATGACGCCGAACTCCTCCGCCGAACGTTCCAGCGCGGCATTGTCCGCGGGGAACGGGACGTCGACGGTCAGGAAGAACCCGCCCGTGGGCCGGTTCCAGCTCACCCCGAGTGCCGCGCGCTCCTCCTCGGGGAAGACCTCGTCCAGTTCCCGCAGGATGGCCTGCATCGCGTCGCCGTAGTAGCGCGAGGTCTCGACGTTGATGTCGGCGGTGCGGCCGTCGGCCGCCAGCAGCATCCCGCCCACGGCCGCCTGGCCGAGTGCGGACGTGTTCACCGACACCATGCTCTTGATCTTGGTGATCTCGTCCACCAGCAGACCGGTGGTGCCGTCCCGGTCGACGACGACCTGGTCCGCGACGGCGAAACCCACCCGTGCGCCCGGGAAGAGCGTCTTGGAGTAGGAACCGAGGTGCACGACGCGGCGGTCGCGGTCGAGGGACTTGAGCGTGGGGGCCTGCCGGCCCGGGCTGACCATCCGGTACGGGCTGTCCTCCAGCAGGAGGAAGTCCTCCCGGGCCGCGAGTTCGAGGAGCCCCCTGCGTGCTTCCACGGAGAGGGTGACACCGGACGGATTCGAATGGTCGGGCACTACGTAGAGCGCCCGCGGGCGGCGCCCCCGGGCCCGCTCGGCCCGGATCGCGGCCACGACGTCGTCGCAGTGCAGGCCGTCGGCCCGCTCCTCCACGGGAGTGAGGGCGATGTCGAGCAGCCGTGCGGCTCCGGTGATGCCCACGTAGCAGGGGCTCGCCACCAGGAGCACGTCGTCGCGGCTCGCCATGAGGGCGCGCAGGGTCAGGAGCATGGCTTCCTGACAGCCGACCGTGACGACGATGGCCTCGGGCGGAACGTCGATGTCCTCGTCCTTGCGGAGGGAGTCGGCGATCAGTTCCCGGATCTGGCCGTGGGTCGGTCCGTACTGGAACACCGCATCGCGTATCTCGTTGGGCGTGTACCCGGTCTTCGCCAGGTGGTCCAGGTAGCGCCGGATGTGCGCGAAGACCATTTCTGTGTCGAAGAAACCGTCGTACGGGCGGCCGGGAGCGAAGGAGACCGCCTCCGGGTAGCGATGCGTGATCCCGTTGAGGAAGTTCATCGTGTCGAGAACCGGATCGGAGAGGCTGGCGTGCAGCTCCTCCTTTAACAGATGGTTGGCTGCCACGCAGGCACCTCCCGCAGGCAGACCCTGGATCGGCCGCCCGCCTGTGATCTCGTAGGAACAAGATTTTTTCGCAGGCTACCAGCAGGTCAACTCGTGGCATAGAGCCTTCTGATCATGGTGGAGCGCCGATCGCGCGGATCGCGCCCTGCGGGTCCGCTCCGCGGGACGACCTCCGCGCGGTGTCCTCAACTCGTTTATTCCGTGTGGCACTTGGGGTCGTGGCTGCCCCGCCGGGTGCACATCGGGCAGGCCGGCGGCAGCCGTGAGCCGGTCAAGACCGGCGCGCAACTCCGTCGAGTTCGATCAGGACCTGCTCGGGGTCCCGCCCGGGGCCGCCGGGCCGGCCGACGCCACCCACACGTCCCTCCCGGCCACCGTGCGCGGCGTCCCTCGCCCGAACGGGGTGACCCGGCAGGCAGAATTGGATCAATGGCCACGCGGTGTGCCGACGTCCGAAGGAGTACATGTGGAGCAGCCCGTCACCCTCCCCTTCCCGCTCGACCCGGCAGCCGACCCCGCGGCCGAAGCGGACGAGCTCCTCGCACGGGGTTGCCCCGTCCGGCACGTGCTGCTCCCCGGGGCGGTGCCCGCCGTGGCCGCCCTCGACCACGAGACCGCGAAAGCGGTGATGGGGCACCCGAAGCTGACCAAGGACCCGGCCCACTGGCCCGCCCTGACGGACGGCCGGATACCCGACGACTGGGAACTCATCCCCCTCGTGCAGGGCGCCGGGATGCTGCACGCGGGCGGTGAGGCGCACACGAGACTACGAGGGCTCGTCAGCTCCGCGTTCCGACGTGCGTCCGTCGAATCCTGGAGACCCCGGATCCAGGACATCGCGACCACGTTGCTCGATCAGCTCGAGAGCGCCGCTGCACGTGGTCCGGTCGACCTGCGCCAGGAATTCGCGTGGCAGCTGCCGCTGACCGTCGTCTGCGAGCTGCTCGGCGTACCGGCGTCGGCGATCGCCAGGCTGCGCGGGGCGTTCGACCGATTGGTGACACCCGATCCGCTGGACGCGAGCGGGCAGGGGATCCTGGATGCACAGGCGGCGATCGCCGACGAGCTCACCCAGCTGATCGCACTGAAGCGCACCGCCCCCGGAGCCGACCTCGCCACGGAACTGATCACGGCGCGCGACGCGGACGACGGAACCCTCACCGATGCGGAACTCCTCCAGACGATGTTCCTGCTGCTGATCGCCGGCCAGGAGACGACCGTCCTCCTGATCACCGGCACCGTTCACAGCCTCCTGAGCGACCCGGAACAGCTCGATGCCGTTCGCGCAGGTGCTGTCGGCTGGAGCGACGTCGTGGAAGAGGGACTGCGCCATTCCTCACCGGTGCGCTACGCACTCATGCGCTACGCCACCGAGGACATCGAGATCGGCGGTACGGAGATACGCAGGGGGGAGGCGGTGATCGCGGCGCTCTTCGCGGCCGGCCGGGATGGCGCAGTGCACGAGAACGCCCACCGCTTCGACCTCGGTCGCCCGACCCGCCAGCACCTGGCGTTCGGTCACGGCGCGCACTACTGTCTCGGCGCGACCCTGGCCAAACTCGAAGCGGAGGTGGCTCTCGAGGCGCTGTTCGCCCGCTTCCCGCACATCGGTCTCGCCGGGGACGACTTCCCCTCCATGCGGTCCATCGCGCTCCAGGGCCTGGAGGCGCTGCCGGTCCGTCTCGGTCCCGCCGGCAGGTGACGCGCGGCAGGTGACGTCCGGCAGGTGACGTCCGGTCAGGAAGCCCGGACCGCGGCGCACGCCGCCGCCCGGCCCGGGCTTCCTGCCGTCCGGCGGCTGTTAGCGGCGGCCGGAGAGCAGGCGGCGCCACCAGGGCAGCCGCGTCACAGGGCCGGCGCCGGCGGCCGAAGCCGGCCACGGCGTCCCCGGCTGCCCGGGGGTCGCCGGCCGGCCGGTCACGCCCGCGGAGGCCATGCCGGCGGAGGTCGCGTCGGCCCCGTCGGCGGAGCTCCGCCGCTGGGCCCGGCGGGGAGCGAATGCGACAGGCAGGTTGTCCAGGCGGCTGGAGATCAGCGAGGTGGTCACGCGCAGCTCGTCCTCACCGCCGACCAGCTGGATGTCGGGCAGCTTCGCCAGCAGCGTGTCGATGCCCGTGTCCGCGATCGCGCGGCCGATGTCCTCGCCCGGGCATTCGTGCGGCCCGCTGCTGAACGCGAGGTGCGACCGGTTGCCGTGCACGGGCTTGCTCAGGTCGGGGCGGATGTCGGGGTCGACGTTTCCGGCGGCCAGGTCCAGGATCACCATGTCGCCCGCCCGGATCTCCTGCGTCCCGAGCCGGGTGTCGGCCGTCGCCCAGCGGGTCGGGACCCGGGCGAGCGGAGGGGCGTCCCAGAATACCTGGTCGAGTGCGTCCGGCAGGGTCATGGAACCCCCGGACAGGCTCGCACGGAAGCGATGGTCGGTCAGGACCATCCTCAACGTGTTGGCGATCAGGTTGCAGGTGTTCTCGATGGCCGCCACCAGGGCGTGCCGCAGGTGCTCCATCACCTCGGCGTCGGACAGCTCCGACTCGTGGCTCAGCAGCCAGCTCGCGAAGTCGTCGCCGGGGCTTTGCTTCTTGTGCTCGACCAGATCGGTGAGCACGCCGACGACGAAGTTGTTGCTCTCCAGTGCGGTGGGGGTTCCCTTGACCATGTCCCGCACGGCCGCACCCACGGCGAGCGCGTCCGCCTCCGGCACCCCGTAGATGCGTGCCACCACCAGAGCCGGCAGCTTCTCGGAGAAATCGGCCACGAGGTCGGCGTTGCCGTTCGCGGCGAACCGGCTGATCAGCTGCTCGGTGTAGCGCACGACGTAGCTGCGGATCCCGCGGCGGCGGAACCGGCCCAGGCTGTCCGTGATCGCCGAGCGCAGCCTCGCATGCTCACTGCCGTCGGCGAAGACCAGCAGCGGCTGCCATGCGGTCACGGGCAGCAGCGGGGAATCCGGGCCGAGCTTGACGGTCCATATGCGCGAGTCGTTCGAGAAGAGCTTGGAGTTGCGCATGACCTCCAGATTCTCACGGTGCCCCAGCACCAGCCACGCCGGAACGTCGCCCTGCAGGAGGACGGGCGCCACCGGACCGTGCTCCTTGCGAAGGGCCTGGTACATGGCGTAGTGCGAGCCCTCCGCGTCCGGGCCGTACAGCCGCTGCACACCGGCCGTCCCGGCCGCGCCCGCCGCGTGCGCGGGACAGCCGGGAGGGGGGAGCGGCACGGGCGAAGCGGCGGGTGCGTCTTGGTAGGGGGTGGTCACGAGTCCTCCGAAAGGCACGATGAGAGAACGAACGGATGGGCATCAGGTCAAGCCACCGCCGGGCCGGGCCCGGGTCGGGCCGGATCGGCGGTGCCGCTGTCTGGTGACCGGGCAGCCCCCATCGCCGAATTGACGGGCCGTCGGGCCGGCCGTCTCATCGGCGCCCGCCGGGTCAGCAGTACCGCCACGTCCGTGAGGTGTGCCTCACGGGAGGAATGACGTCACAGCAGCGACACGCAGCATAACGGGGGGTGGTGTACGCGCAGAACGGCGGTCGTGCCATCAACTCCGGGACGGTCGGTACGGATTGGACCGTGGATGCCCCCATTGGCGACGCGCCGGCACCCGCGGGCCCGCCACCCCGCCGAACCCCCGGCGGAACGCTGTGGTGCAGTTGTCGCACGTACACCCGGTTGGAGGAACCCAGAGTGACAGATGTTCAGTTGCGGGCCGTGCCGCGCGCACCAGGGGCGATACCGGTGCTGGGGCACGCCCTGCGCCTGTGGCGCGACCCGTTCGGCTTCCTCACCTCCCTGCGGCAGCACGGCGACCTGGTCCGCGTGGACCTGGGGACGATGCCGATGTACGTCGCGACCTCGGCGTCCCTGGTGCGTGAGGTGACGGTGACCAAGGCCCGGGATTTCGAGAAGGGCCGCTTCTTCGACCGGCTGCGGCCCCTGGCCGGGAACGGCCTGGCGAATTCCGACGGTGAGATCCATCGGAAGCACCGTCACCTGATCCAGCCGATGTTCTCCAAGGAGCGCATCGCGGCCTACTCCGCCACCATGAGTGACAACGCGCAGTCCCTGGCCGAGTCCTGGCGGCCGGGACAGGAGGTCGACCTGGAACAGGTGATGGCCGAGTACGCCATCGAGACCCTGGCGTCGACGCTGTTCTCGGCGGACATCGGCCTGCCGGCCGTGGAGGCCGTCCGCAGGAATCTCCCCGTCCTGCTGAAGAACCTGCTGGTACGGGCGGCCTCGCCCAAGTTCCTGGACCGCATCCCCATCCGCGCCAACCGCGATTTCGACGAGGCGTCGGCGAACCTTCGCCAGGTGATCGACGAGGTCATCCTCACGGCCCGCCGCTCGGGACACGCCGAACGCGACGACCTCCTGTCGCTGCTGTTGCGCGCCCAGGACACCGAGAGCGGCCAACGCCTCTCGGACGTCGAGGTGCGGGACGAGCTCAGCACCATCCTCTTCGCGGGCGCCGAGACGACCGCGGCGACACTCGCCTGGACCTTCCACGAGCTGGCCGCCCACCCCGAGGTCGAAGAGCAGGTGGTGGCGGAGATCCGGGACGTCGTGGGCGACCGACCCGTCGGCATTGCGGACGTACCCCGGCTCGCCTGCCTGCGGCGGGTCATCGACGAGGTGATCCGGCTGCACGGCGTGACCCTGCTCATGCGCCGGAACACGGTCCCCGTCGAGCTGGGAGGGTTCACGCTGCCGGCCGGGACGGAGGTCGCCTTCAGCCTCTACGCCATCCACCGGGACCCCGGCCTCTACGAGAACCCCGAAGCCTTCGACCCCGACCGCTGGCTGCCGCACCGGCAGGCCGAGGCCGGACTCGGGCGCGAGGCCTACGTCCCGTTCGGCGCGGGCAACCGCAAATGCATCGGCGACGGCTTCGTCTGGGCCGAAGCGACGATCGCGATCGCGACCGTGCTCTCCCGGTGGCAGCTGCGGCCGGTTGCGGGACACGAGCCCAGGGAAGTGGCATCCGCGGTGGCACGCGCCGACTGCATCCGCATGACCGTGCAACCCCGCCGGGGCTGACCCGCCGACCGGCGGTATCGGGCGCCCGCCGCGTGCCTTTCCGGTTCCGAAGGCCGACCGGGTTCACGAGGCGGGCTTCGACTCGGGGGTGGTTCGAACGGCCGGGCGCTAGGCGCTCTGCACGGCCATCTCGGGCGAGAGCCGGGCTTCGCAGGACGGAAGGAGCTCCCACCACCAGTCGACGGCGGCTATGCCGAGGGGCTCGTGGCGGTCATCGGTCGGCACGTCGCAGAACGCGGAGGGGTTGCCGGCCGGGCATTCGGGGGAGCTGTACCGAAGCGAGCTGATTCCCCAATCCTGTGCACCACGAATGAAACACGCCAGACTGTCCAGATATCGGCGGAGCTGTGGACTGCCCTCGCGGGCAAGGGCGGAACTCAGCCGCATGAACAAGCACATCACGCGGTCTCTTTGGGAAATCGCGATGCGCAGGGCCTGATCGGCGCTGTGACCCTGTTCCTCCAGCACGCGGAGCGCATTCACATAATAGTTCAGCCCGTTTCGTTCCTTGTGGTGCGAGAAGATGTCGTTGTCCCAGGTGATGATGAAGGACGCCATTTCACCGATGGCTCGCACCGATGTGTGGTCCCGCTCGTACGGCTGGAGCTCGTATCCGCCACCCATCTCCAGCATGGGGAACACGACCGAAGTGGCACCCGAATAGAGCCGCATGAGCGTGTAGTCGTTGAGATCGGGTACCGTGCCCGACCCCCGGTGGGACGCCTCCCAGACGACGGAGAGGAAGTACTCCCTCAGGGAGTCCACCCAGCGTGCGGCCTGCCCTGCCGTCCCATGGCTGCACACCCGGTACCGAAGGTCGCGGAGCCCGGCGGCGAGCGGGTCGTCCAGCAGCATCGGGGCATCCGGATTCTGGGCGACGCGCAGGAGCCGTGAAAGCACGCCGGCCAGCTCTCCCGGGCGTTGCCCGAGTTCGCCTTCCTCGCAGTGCCCGTCGTCGACGCCGAACAGCCAGAAGACGAAGTCCGCGAGGAGGGAAACCGATCCCTGACCCGCCGAGGGAAGGATCCTCGCCGCAAATGTGCCGATGTCCTGCCTTACGAGCCGGCCCCGCAACTCCTCAGACCCGATGCGAAACGTTTCAGCCCACGCCGCCGTCTGAACATCGATCTCCGCATGAGCGGGATGGATCTCAGGCTGGATGGGCGAAAATATCGGCGGAACCAGCAGGTCAGGCCCCATCGGCCCCCCTCTCAAAATGGTGCAGGCCCACCGGTCCCGGTCCGGGACCGAACCCCGCACCGGACGTCACCTGCACTTCCCAGTGATCGACTATGGCGCATAGTAGGCAGTCTTCCGGATCGATCCAATAGGACAATCCCCCGCGATCGGTGCCTGGTCAGGGGCGGCCCGTACGCGGAACGGTCCAGCCGGTGAAATGCCGCCGCGAACCGGGCGCACCCTCGTGGGGTCCGTTCGATGAGGCCTTCGCGGGCGCCCGCGGCCGAGTCGGGGCGGGGCGCCCGCGGGGGCGGGCGGGGGCGGCGCGCGGGGGCG
>NZ_JBHYVA010000025.1:0-16837 GCF_042750055.1 Streptomyces sp. NPDC059456 | reverse complement strand
CTCCCCGCCCCCCCCCCCCCCGGGGCCCCCCCCGGCGGCGGCGGACCCGGCCCGCTGCGGCGGCCCCCCCCGCCCTCTCGGGGGCGGCGCCCCCCCGGCCGGGCGCATGCGCCCTGCCGGTCAGCTCGACTGCGCGAACCCCTCCAGCAGTCCGCGCGGGTCGAAGGTCACCCGGATCCGGGCGATCTTCCCGTCCGCCACGTGCATCCAGTTCGCCGTCGGCGCGGGCGGCGCGATCGCGGTGCACAGGTCGAACCAGGTGATCACCTCGTCGCCCTCCGCGACCCGCACCTTCACGTCGATCTTCTCCAGCACCCGCCCGAGGCCCTTCAGTCCGGCCAGGGCCTCCTCCGTCCCCCGGGCCGTTCCCAGCGCCCCGACGAAGTCGACGTCCTCGGCCAGCAGCCCGCGCATCGTCTCGAAGTCGCCCGCCTCCCAGGCGGAGAAGTAGGTCTCGGCAAGCTCTCGTGCGCTCTTCGTCGTCGTCATGCCTCCATCCTGCCCAGACCCCCGCCATCCGTCCAACAGATGGATTCGATCCCAGCTATCATTGACACGTATGGAGATGCATCAGCTGCGCTACTTCGCCGCCGTCGTGGACGAGGGCACCTTCACCGGCGCCGCCCAGCGCCTGCACGTCAGCCAGTCCGGCATCAGCACCCAGGTGGCAAAACTGGAACACGAGCTGGGCCAACGGCTCTTCGACCGCACCAGCCGTCACGTGCGCCTCACCCCGGCCGGCGAGGCCGTCCTCCCCCTCGCGAAGAGCGCACTCGCCACGCTCGACGCCATCCGGCACACCGCCGCCGAGTTCGCCGACGCCGTCCGCGGCCGCGTCCGGATCGGCATGATCATGGGCTGCTCGATCCCGCCCTTCCTGGACACCCTCGCCGACCTCGGCCGCACTCACCCCGGCATCGAACTCAGCCTGCACGAGGGCGACTCCGAGGACCTGCAGACCCAGGTCCTCTCCGGTTCCCTCGACCTGGCCCTGATCGGATACGCGGGCCAGGCCGCCGCCGGCCTGGAGGCGAGCGTCGTCATCGACGAGCCGATCACCGCCGTCGTCCCGGCCGGGCACCTGCTCGACCGGCCGGAGCTGCCCCTCACCGCCCTCCGCGGCGAGAAGATCCTCTGCCTGCCCCGGGGCACCGGCATCCGCGCCGCCTACGAGGACTCCTGCCGCCGGCTCGGCCTCGAACCGCACGTGCACCTGGACGCCAGCTCCCCCGCCGCGCTGCTCCGCCTCGCCGGGCGCGGCGCGGGCGTCGCCGTCCTCAGCGCCTCCTCCGCCCAGGGCGCCGGCCTGCGGGCCGTCCCGCTCACCGACGCCGCCACACACGCCCGGCTCGGCCTCGTCACCCGCCCCGACGAGCACTCCCCGGCCGTACGCCTCCTGCGCGCCCGTCTCCTGACCGCGCTGCGATCGGCTCCGCAGGGCTGATCCCGGAGCCGTGGGCGGGCGTCGCGAGCACCAGCTCCGAGTCCGCGTGGAGCGTGATGCGCACCGGTGTGAAGGCGGTGGCGTCCACCGGCGACTCCCCGTTGCCGGGACTGCGGGCGTAGCGCGGATGGGCGCCTCCGCTGATCTGCCAGCGGATGCGGTGGCCGACCTCGAACCTGTGGGCGGTCGAGCTCATCTCCACGGTGACCTGCGACGGCTCCTGCCCGTCCGTCCGCAACCGGCCCAGCCCGTCACAGATGTTGACGGAGCGGCCCCGTGCGTCCACGTCGCACAGGCGGGTGAAGACGTCGGTGTGACCGGTGTCCGTGGAGATGCTGAGCCGTGCCGAGACCGGCCCGAGGACGTCCACGGGCTCGGTCAGCGGGGGGCCCGTGAACGTCAGTACGTCGTCCCGGGCCTCCAGGGTGCGGTTGTCGCGAGGGCCGGCGGTCCGGGAGAGCAGCGGGCCGCCGAGGGACGGGGTGGGGTCGCTCGGGTCGTAGCGGAACGATGTCACCGGTGCGCAGTCCGTGGGGGCCTGCCGGGTGAGATCTCCCTTGGCGGTGGGGAACCACGGGCTGACGGCCCCGGTCGGCGGCCATGCGTCCATGTCCCGCCAGGCGTCCTCGCCGCCCACGTGCACGCGCACCTTCGTGGGACGCAGGCCGGAGGGGTCGGCGTACAGGTGGGCGCGCAGCCAGGCGAGGCTCTCGGCGAACACCTCGGGCCATCCCTGTTGCAGGGCGGAGGTGTGGGTCCAGGGGCCGACGAGCAGGGAGGTCTCGCATCCGGCCCGGCGCAGCCGGTCGTACTGCTCGAAGCTCTGGTCGGCCAGCGCGTCGTGCCATCCGGTGATCACGCTCGTCGGCACGCCGTGCCGCTCCGCCACCTCCCCCTGGGACGCGCCGCGCCAGTACGCGTCCTCGGCGTCCGGGTGCGTCATCACGTCGTCCAGCCAGGGCACTTCGCCCCCGAGGGCCGAGGCGTGCGCCCCGCGCAGCGGCTGCGCGGTGGTGACTTCGCGCAGGCGTCGTTGCAGGCGCAGGGTCGCCTTCACGAACGGTGCCATGCCCTGGTGCTGGTAGGTCATGCCCGCGCCGACGGCGAGGGCGGTCTCCAGGTTGAGCGCACCGTGCGCGTGGAACAGGGCGTGGGGATCGTGCAGGCCCACCTGCACCACCATCGCCTTCAGCTCCGGCGGCGGGTCCGCGGCGAGGGCCCACTGGACGTAGCCCAGGTAGCTGGGACCGACGGTCCCCAGCGTGCCGTTGAACCAGGGCTGCTCGCGGAGCCAGGACACCGTGGCCCGGCCGTCGGCGGCCTCGTTGCGCCACAGGTCGAACGTGCCTCCCGAACCGCCGGTCCCGCGGCAGCTCTGCACGATCACGTGGAAGCCCTGTTCGGCGAAGAGCAGCCCGTACATGGGGGACCACGGCAGGCCCCTGCCGTACGGCGAGCGCACCAGGAGGGTGGGGAAGTCGCCCTCGGCGCGCGGGAAGTAGTGGTCCGTGATCAGCGGGCTGCCGTCGTCGGCCGGCACCACCAGTCCCGGCTCCCACCCGACGTCGTGCAGCTTGGCCGGGAGACGGCGCCACATCGCCCTCATCGTCCGCGAGGAAAGGGGCGGCTTCCCGGAAGGCGCTGTCCAGGTCGGACTCAGCACAGAACCCTGCGTGCGTGACGTCATCGTTCCCCTCCTTGATTCTCGTACTGTGTACGAGAATAGAATAATCGACCGAGGCCCACAAGGGCTGTCGATCAAGGAAGGAGCGTGGAGCATGCCGCGTGACGGAGGGCCCGGCGCCCCGGGCGTCGACCCCCAACAGCTCTGGCTGGGCTCTGGCCGGCCGCGCAGGGGCCGCAAGCCCACCTACAGCCGGGAGGCGATCACCGAGGCGGCCGTCGCCCTGGCGGACGCCGAGGGGATCGAAGCGGTCACGATGCGGAAGGTCGCCGAGCGGGCCGGAGCCGGCGTCATGTCGCTCTACAGCTACGCCCCCGACAAGGAGACGCTGCTGCACCTGATGGTCGACCACGTCAGCGGCGAACTGCCGACCACGGGCGCGCTCACCGGCGACTGGCGCGCCGACCTGAAGGCCATCGCCCACCTCCAGCGCACCCACATGCTGCGGCACCGCTGGCTGCCCGCCGCGCTGTCCACCCGGCGCGTCCCCGGGCCCAACACCCTGGCCTTCCTGGAGCATGCGCTCGCCGCCCTGCGGCCCGCCGGGCTGGACGGGACGGCGAAGATGGAGATCTTCGCCCAGCTCACGGCGTTCGTGGCCGGGCACGTCGGCCATGAGATCGCGCAGGCCGAAGCCTCGCAGTCCCCCGACCGGGCCGCGGCCGAAGCCCGCTACCTCGTCGCCGTCGCCACGGACGGCCACCACCCCGAACTCGCCGAGGCCATTTCGGCCCCGGGGCGTCCCGTCACCCCCGAGGCCACCTTCACCCGGTTCCTCAACCGCCTGATCGACGGACTCGACACCGAATGAACCCCTGCACAGAGGCAAAGCCGAGCGGATCGCGGCGTTCACCTCGGTTCGGAGGTCCTGCGGCCGCCTCCCCGCTGCCCCGGGTCAGGGGCGGCGGAACCAGCGGCGGCGAGGGGCGGCCGGCGGGCCGAACGGCGGGAGGGCCTTGAAACCCTCCTCCAGCACCACCGTCGCCGCGATCCGCCCCAATGCCCCGCGGACGAGCGTCAGCGGGTGGTCGGGGAACTCCGTGTCCCACTCCTCGAAGTCGGCGACGTGGTACGGCAGTCCGCCCTGGACGTCCGGCCCGTACGGGTGCGGCCGGAAGTAGTTCTCGTGGCCCACACGCGCGCCGATGAGAGCCTCGCGCATCCCGGTCGTGCCGCGCTCGCCGGCCTGCACCTTGATCACGGTGCTGCAGCCCGCCCGCGGCACGGTCCAGGAGGCGAGGAAGACCAGCCCGTGTTGGGTGTTCGGCCGCCGGACCTTGACCAGTTGACGGACGGCCGGGACGGAGTCCACCTCGCCCGGCACCGCCTCGATCAGACCCCCGCCCGCCCGGGCGACGGACCGGGCGAGGCCGTGCCGCAGCCGGTCGGTCTCGTGCAGCGGCGCCGGCAGGTCCGGGACCAGGGGGAAGAAGTGGACCGACAGGACGAGGCCCTGCTCGTCGGTCCAGACCCCCTGCTCGCGCTCGGTGAAGCCGGTGAGGTCCATGTCAGTGATCGGAGTCGATGTCAGCGCCATGGCGACCATCATGCTGATCACCGCCCGGGCCGGTTCACCCGGGTCCCGGTCCCGGCAAGCCCTCGCCGCCGGCGCCCCCGCAAGGCGACAGAGCAGACGGCGGGGACCGCCCGCACCCGTGCCGGGCAGGCCGGGCCCGCTCGTACCGTCGTCCCGCGGCCGGTCGTGCAGCTGCCGTCCATCCGATCCGAAACCGGCCCGGACGGGTTGCGAAGAGCCTCCCGACCTGCAAAAGAGGCCGGTGGCACCGCCCCTCCCCGGGCCATGGGTTCGGCAGGGCGGGAAGGTCATGCCGACTCCTGGGGCCGGGCGGCTTCGAGCAACCGGTGGGCCCATGCGCGTAGTTCGGTGTCCGGGTGGCCGTCGCCGGAATGCGGTGCGTCGCCGAGCAGGCGGCGCGGGGAGAAGGCCAAGGTGTGCAGGGTGGGGTGGAGCTCCTGCGGGGCCCGGCCGACCGCGGCGAGCGCCCGGACGGCGCGCAGGCCCACGGGTGTGGGGCCGGCCAGTTCGGCGAGGACG
Source organism: Streptomyces sp. NPDC059456 (assembly GCF_042750055.1). NCBI lineage: Bacteria > Bacillati > Actinomycetota > Actinomycetes > Kitasatosporales > Streptomycetaceae > Streptomyces > Streptomyces sp. NPDC059456. The sequence continues at coordinate 11,653 of NZ_JBHYVA010000025.1, read as the reverse complement.
GGGACACTGCGGTCCGCGGAGCCGGTGATCCGGTACAGGGCTTCGGCCGCCGCCAGCCGGGTCCACGCGTCCCCGGCCTCCAGGTGCCGCTCGACGAGCGGCAGCAGGGGAGCGGCCGCGTCACCCATGGGCTCCAGGGAGCCCAGGTACCAGGAGGTCCGGCCCCGACCGGTGAGCAGGTCCTCGAAGGTGCGCAGAGCGGGCCCGGGGTCCCCGGTCAGCCGGCAGTGGGCCGCGGCCGCGGCGCCGCGCAGCGCGGGGTCGCGGGAGCCGGTGGCTTCGTGCAGCAGGTCGGTGACCTCCCGCGTCGCCACGCCGTCCGCACCCAGCCGGCGGGCGGCGACGATGGCCGCGCGGCGGGTGCGCAGGCAGTCGACCAGCTCCGGCCGGGCCTGGTGGGCGGCGGCGCCGAACTCCGCGAGGGCGCCGACCAGGGCGATGGCCTCGTTGCCGGTGGCGCCGGCCGCCAGCAGGCGACGGATCTCGGGCACGAGCCGGTCGTCGGCCTCGGGGAAGGCCCGCGCCGCCGCCGCGAGCAACCGCCCCGCAATGCCGACGCCGACGCCGGGGCCGGCGTCGGGTCCGGTGCCGGATCCGGTGGCGGTGGCGGTGCGGCGCAGTACGAGTTCCAGTGCGCGGGGGTCGCGGGAGCGCACCAGCGCCAGGAGGGCGGGCGCGGCGCTCTCGCCGTCGGTGTCCGCGTACCGGAAGAGGGTGTCGCGGAGTCCGGCGTCCGGCTCGGGGAACAGGTCGATCCAGTGGCCGATGGTGCGCAGCCGGGCGTTGAGTTCGACGGCGGTCCGCTGGTGGGGCAGGGCCGCCGCCATGAGGGCCACGACCGCGGGTTCCCGGTCCCGCCAGGTCTCCGCGACTTCCTCGGCCAGCCAGGATCCCCGTGCGCCGAGGTCGCCGGCCGCGATCCAGCGGGCGGCCACGGCGAGCGCGGCATCGGGGTCCTCGGTGAGCAGGTTCCGCAGGTGATCGTCCGGGCTGGTGGTGTCCGTGCCCGGCCAGGGGAACGCGTCGTCCCCCGGGTCGGGTTCGGCGCCGTCCTCGGCGATCGTGTCCACCAGGTCGGCCGGGTAGGGCGGCCCGGACCGGGCGAGGCCGAGGGCGGCGGCCGCCAGCCTGACCTCGGGCAGCGGGCCGGCGAGTGCCGCCGCCCGCTCCCGCCCGTACCGGGACAGGGCGACCAGCGCGTCCGCCCGTACCGCCGGGACGGGATCAGCGGCGTACACCTCCTCCACCCGCGCCACGGCAGTGGCCCGCTGCTGCGCCGTCAGCAGCCCGGCGGGGGCCGCGACCACCCGCAGCGCCGCCCGCCGTACGGCCCGGTCGGGATCCCCGAGGCAGGGCAGCAGTTCGGGGAGCACCCGGCACAGCTCGGCGCAGATCGCGGCGGTCGGGGTGTCCGCCCAGTGGGGCAGACCGACGTCCGCCGGGTCGTGGCCGGCGAGCACGGCGAGCAGCATCAGGACCTCGTCGCGCTTGGCCGGTGCGTGCAGCGCCGCGTGGGCGAGGAAGGGCACGGCGGGCGCCGATGCGGCGTAGACCGTGCCCTGGTGGTGGATGGTGCCGTACAGCTCGTAGAGGGCCTCGCCGGCCGTCTCCTCGTCGTCCTCGTACAGCCCCGCGATCAGATGGGGTACGTCCTCGGCGGGGCCGTACGCGTGGGTCAGGGTGTGCCACTGGACGCTGTCCAGCTCGGCCGGCGCTCGCACGGGTCGTTCTCCTCCGTTGATCGGACGGGCCGACCGTACCGGCCGCCACCGACAGGGCCCGCGGCGGCCCGGTCGGGCCCGGTCCGGAGGACCTGCGCTAGCGGTACTCCACCGTGAGGGCCGGGCGGGGTGAGGTGGCCAGGAAGACGTACGCGGCCGACGGCTGCGGGGAGGCGAAGCGGAGGCGGAGCTGGGTGGTGCCGGTGCGGTCGAGGGCGGCGAGGGCGGCGGGGGACAGGTCCGTGGACGTCCGGCTGCCGGAGGAGAAGGCGGGCAGCTCGGCGGCGGCGGGGACGGACGCGGCGGCGGACCAGTCGGCCGCCTCGGTGGTGCAGGAGGCGCCGAAGCAGCCCGTACGGACGTCGAGCAGGAGCCGGTTGCCGGCCGGGGCGGCCCACGGGTCGCCGGAGCCGCCGGCGCGGGCGACCGTCAGGTACGCGCGGACCACCTCCTTCCCGGCGGGGATGCGGGAGGTGTCGAAGGAGAGCAGGGTGCGGTTGTCCTTGCCGTCGCCGCCGCGGCCGAGGGCCAGGCCGGAGACGGTCTCCAGGGTGCCGACCGCCGCACCGGAGCCGTCGGGGGCGGCCTTCACGTAGCCGTCCTGGGCGTCGACGGAGGGGAGGGCGAGGGTGGTCGCCGGGGACGGCGGCTCCGTACCGTCGCCGTCACCGTCACCGCCACTCCCGCCGCCGAGGGCGCGGACCATGTTCATGATGGCCTCGATCTGCCGGCCGTCGTGCCGGGCGTACGCGGAGTCGCCGAGGTAACCCCACCAGTTCCAGCACCCGTTGGGGTTGTCGAGGGTGGTGGTCGGCGCGGCCTGCGGGTAGAGGACGAGGAGGTGGTTGGTGTCCGCGTACTCGTCGAGGTGGGCGGTGTCCATGAACCTCGTTCCGAACCCCTGGTACGAGTACCCCTGCTTGCAGCCGTGCAGGGCGACGAGCAGGCGGCAGGGGGTGCTGGTGTCGGCGCAGGCGGCGGGCTCGTAGAGGAAGCCGCTGTCGTCCATGGAGACGGCGGCCGCGGAGCCGCCGGGGACGTGGCGGTTCTGGTCGAAGCGCACGAGCCTGCCGGTGGGCGCCGGGGCCGGGTCGTGCACGGACCCGGTGAGGTGGCCCAGCAGGTCGCGCTCGGCGTCGATGCCGCAGGCGTTGACGTACGGGCTCCGGGTGACGCTGCACGGGTTGGGTCCGAGGGGGCTGATCCACGCGTGTCCGGCGCCGGTGGTGTCGTCGTAGCGCACGCGCGCGCCGAAGCGGGCGTAGTACGAGGCCAGGGCGTCGGCCACGGGCCGCTCGACGGTCGAATCCCCCGACCCGCTGAAGAGGTAGACGGGGTCACCTGCGAGGTTGGCGACGGGGTCGACCAGCCCTTGGGCGGACCACTCGCGGGTGGTGCGTTCGAGGGCGTCGAGCCGGAGGTCCTCGTACGTCTTCATGCACGCGTACTGGGCCCGGTACAGGTCGCCCTGCGCGCAGCCGTACGGTCCGGCCGCGAACACGGCGGATCCGGCGAACGCGGAGGAGTACGCCACGTGCAGCTGCGTCGCCATGTAGCCGCCGGAGGAGACCCCGGCGGTGTAGGCGGCACTGATGGAGTGCGGTTTCAGTTCGCCGGGGACGGGCGCCGGCGCCGCGGCGCGGGCCGCGGTGGCGGCCGGGACCTGGGTCGCCGCGGCGAGCAGCAGCATCACGACCGTCCGGCGCAACCACCGGAAGCGGGGATTGTGCTTCAAGGAGGCCTCCTCGGTGGGGTGGGGATGTCCCGGGAGGCTAGGACCGCGCCCGCCCACCCGCCATGTGCGGCGCGGCCACAACGGGGCGGGCCGGTATGGGTGTTCGCAGGCGTACGGTGAAGGCCGCCCGGGCGCTGCGGTTCCCCGCGCCCCGGCGCGGCAGGCCGCGGCCGGGGAAAATCCGCAGCCCGGCACCGGTGCGGCACTGGTCCGGTACCGGCCCGGCACCGGTCCGCAACGGGCAGCCGCCCGCCGCCGGCGGAGGGCGTCGACGCGCGGGCGGTCGGGCGCTCGCGGGTTCGCACGCGTCGAGGCGGTCGCGCTGCGGCGGTGCGTACGGGACCGGAACCGCAACGGGCCCGGCACGGACGGCCGGCCGGGGGAGAGCCGCTCTGCCGTGGACCTACCCGCCGCGGGTGGCGAGGTACACGTACGCGGCGAACACGCCCGCGATGCACAGGACGACCGCCCAGGAGGCGGCGCCCGTGTGACGCCCGGTCCGGCGGGCGTCACGCCGGCCGCGCATGCGGCGGCGGCCGGCCCCGTCGGGGTGCCCGCCGCGCGGCCGGGGGACGGTCGGGACCGCGGTCTCGGCCAGGAGGCGGCGGCACAGGGCGGCGAGGCCGGGCGTACCGGCGGCCGGGTCCGCCACGGCCTCGCAGCGGGCCGGCGCCGTGGTGCCGCCGGGCAGGATACGGCCGGCCCGGACCAGCAGTTCGCCGTTGACGCCCGTCGGGGCCAGGCTGATCCACCGCTCGACGTGGTCCCCCCGGATCACCACCCCGCCCGACCTCTCCCGGTACACGGTGTGCTCCCGCCACAACAGGACGGCCAGTTCCGCCGCGGTATCCCTCAGCCCTGCGCTCATGTCTCCCCACCCCTGGAACTGCACGGACAAACGGACGGCACTGTAACGCCGGGCACCGACAGTCCCCGCCGCGGGCCAGCGGTCCGGGCAAGGCGTGCGAGGCGCGTCAGCTGCGCTTCTCCGAGGCGGTGCGGAACTGCAGGGCGATGCCGGCGGCCTCGGAGAGACTCTTCTCGTCCGCCAGAACCACCTCGCCGAACGTGCCGGAGTCGGTCCACGCGCACACGACCGGGCGTCCGGCGGACGGCAGGAAGCCACAGCTCAACCGGCCGCCCCAGGGGCCCGCTTCGAAGTCGGTGACCTCGGTCGCCCGTGCTCCGGCGAAGAAATTGCGCAACTCCTGCGTCATGGTGTCCGAGCGCTTCTCCGCGGCCAGCCGCGCGTCCCACTCGACGGCGTTGAGCTGAAGCACTGCGCCCACCGGCCCCGCACCGGGACCGTCGTAGAACCAGCGCTTGCCCGAGGCCGGTTTCCCGGAGGTGAGCCGGTCGTATTCGGCGGCCTCCGTCCCGGTGAGCAGCCGGTACGCGCCGACCTGCGCGGCGGGGTCGATGACCCGCTCGGGTGCCGGGGACTGCGCCGCATCGGCGGGAGCCTGGGCTTGGGCTGCGGGTTCCCGGACGACGGGGGCCGCTTCGGCGGCGGGCGGCTCTCCGCCGGGGAGGGTGAACGCCCGCAGCAGCCCCAGTGCGGCAACCGCCAGCAGCACGCCGCGGACGATGTTGCCGCGGCGCACGGTTACCGCACCGGCCCGCTCGGCGTCAGCAGCACTGGTCGCAACGGGACCACGACGCCAGGTCCGGGTGGCGAACCAGATGGCGGCCAGGGCGATCGCGGTGACGAGGAGCGCCCCCAGCCACTGCCCATCGGCGTAGCTCTGTGAGTTGGTGTCGACGGACAGCATGATCATGTCAGAACTCTAGACGGACTCGCATGTGCGTTCGCATCCGGGAGTGGTCAGTCAGTCGGTCCGTCACGACCCCGCATTCCCAGCGGCCGAGGAGCGAGCCCAGCGCCCTTTAGCCGCCCCTTCGCCCGCCCGCCCGCTCGCCGCCCGCTCGCCCAAGGGGAGACCTCCGACGGATCCTCCTCACCCCCGACCGCATCAGCCCCAGGGCGTAGACCTGTGGGCCGATGCTGCACGGGAGGCGCACGTGACAGCGTTCCCCTGTGCCCACGGACCGCCGTCGCGGCACGATTGACGATCCGTCACCAGGGGAGGGCCCATGACGCCTGTGACCACCACGCCGTTCATCAACCAGACGGGCCGGACGGGCCGGACGGGCCAGGCGGGCCAGACCGGCCGGACGGGCCGGAACGACCTGACCGGCATGACGCGCCGCGGCATGCTGGGGGCCGCGCTGGCCGCCGGGGCCGCCGTACCGCTCACCGCCGCAGCCGGCCCCGCGTGGGCCGGTCCCGCCGCCCGGGCCGCGACCGCAGCCGCGACCGCGGACGCGGCCACCCCCGACGCCCCCGCCGCGCCACGGCTCGTGCTGCCCGCGCCGACCGGGCCGCACCCGGTGGGCACGGTCCCGCTGCACCTCGTCGACCGGTCACGTCCGGACGAGATCGCGGGCCCCGGGCACTTCCGCGAGCTGATGGCCACCGTCTGGTACCCGGCCCGCGACGTCCAGCGGTACCCGGTGGCGCCCTGGATGCCGGCCGGCGCATTCCAGGCGTTCCTCGCCGACGTCGGCTTCAGCGATCTGGCCTCCCTGGGGCCGCTCACCGCCGGCCACGTGGGCGCTCCGGTGCTGCGCACGGGCCGACGGCTGCCCGTCGTCGTGTTCTCCCACGGCGCGCACAGCCACCAGGGCGACCACACCGTCATGGTCCAGGAGCTCGCCAGCCACGGATACGCCGTCGTGACGGTGGCCCACCAGTACGACACGTACACGGAGTTCCCCGACGGCCGGATCGCCGTCCCGCTCCGCGACCGGCCGGCGCCGACGCTCCCCGGGGACTTCGCCGCCGACCTGCGCTTCGGCCTCGACTGCGTCGAGCAGCTCGCCGCCGGGTGCAATCCCGACGTCGACCGCAAGGAGCTGCCGGCCGGGCTGCTCGGCTCCCTCGACCCGCGGCGCATGGGCGCGTTCGGCTGGTCCAAGGGCGGGACGGCCACCGCCTGCGCCGCGCTCGCGGACGAGCGCATCCGGGCCGGGCTCAGCGTCGACGGCCCGATGCAGATGAACCCGCCGCTGGCCGGCGACCTGCACCGGCCGTTCATGATGATGTCCGCCGCGTTCACCCGGGCCACGGACCCCGCGGCCGCCGCGTTCTGGTCACTGCTGCGCGGCCGGCGGCTGAACATCCAGGCCCAGGGCGCCGTCCACATCTCGTACGGCGACAACGAGGCGCTGTTCCCGCAGGTGGCGAAGGCGTACGGATGGAGCGCGCAGCAACTCCAGGACGTGATCGGCACCCTCGACCCCGATCAGGCGGTGAGGATCCAGCAGGCGTACCCGCTCGCGTTCTTCGACGAACACCTGCGCCACCAACCGGACCACCTGCTCGACGGACAGTCCCCGGCCTTCCCGGCAGTGACGTTCCTCCCCTGACCGTGCGGGCCCGCGGCGCCACCTGGCCGTGGCCGTACGGGAGCGGCCCCGGCCCGCCCGCGGAAGTACACCACCCGGGGTTCGGCTCTCACCCCGTCGAAAGCCGGACTTCCGACAGGTAGCAGCTCGGGGACCGGGCGGGCGCCAGCTTCACGCCGGCCGGCGGGCCCGGCTCCAGAGCGGCCAGCACCTCGGCGGCCGGATACCCGAACAGGTCGACGCCATGGAGAGCCACCGGTACGGCGGACGGCCCGGACGGCCCGGACTCACACCGGGACAGGAGCACGGCCGCGAGACCACGGACGTCGCGCTCGCTCCGGCCGAAGCGGTCCGTGCAGTCCCCGTAGGCGAGCAGTTCCAGACCCTCGTAGCGGGCTGCGAACGCCCAGCCGGCTTGGCAGACCCAGGTCTCGCGCACATCCGCCAGTGTCGCGACGGCCCACTGGGACTCCCGCTCGGACATGCCGAAGCGCAGCGCGCCGGCACGGCGCGGCAGGCAGAGGCCCGTCCCGGGCAGCACCTCGAACACCCCTCGATGATGGCCGGATGCGTCCGCCGGATCAACGCCTCGCGAGATCGGCAACCGTAGTCGTCGTGCTGCCCGTTCGCCCCGGCTGGCAGGATTGACGACATGTCGATCGATCCGTTGCTCGTCAGGGCCCGCGGGCTCTGGGAGGACCTGGCCCGCGTACCGGTGTCGTTCGCACCGCCGGGCGGCGCGAACGTGGTGGTCTCCCCGGAATCCGGGCTGTGCCCCGCCGGCTGGGCGGGAGTGGTGGTCCTGGGCGGATCGGCGATCGTGACCGCACCGAGTGAGGGCGCCGCCGGCATCGTTCGTGACGCACTGGGGAAACTGCAGGTGCAGGCCGTCACGGACGGAGCCTGGGACGGCACGCTGATCCAAGAGGCCCTTCCGGTCTCGCGGATGCTCGGACCGGCGACGCTCGCCTACGCATCCCCGGCGGGTTTCCGGCCGGTGGGATCTGACGCGCCCGCGGTGGAGCGCCTGCCGGCCGCCCATCCGGATCTACGGAGCCTGGATCAGGCGGCCGGCCAGGAGGATGCCGGTGAGGCGGCCCTGGACGAGATCACGTCGCCCGCCTTCGTCGTCCGCGCGCAGGGCCGGGTGGTCTCCGCTGCCGGATACCAGACCTGGCCGCGGGGAACGGCCCACATCAGCGTCCTGACGGCGCCGGAAGCCCGAGGGCGAGGACTGGCACGGGTCACGGCCTCGGCGGCGGTCTCCCACGCACTCGCCGTCGGGCTGCTGCCGCAGTGGCGTGCACGCCCTGCCGCTTCCCGGCGCGTTGCCGCCGCGTTGGGCTTCCGGGAACTGGGATTCCAACTCAGCATCGAGATCGAGATCGCTGAGACGGGCGCCGGGCCGCTGGACGAGACGAGGCATCTCCTGCGGTAGCCGGAGGCCGCGGCGAGGCGGAGCCGCCTCAGCCGCGATCCACGAGCCAGGGGTACGGGGCGATCCAGAGCGCGTCGTACTTGATGAGGACTGCCCGGAGCTCGCGGGCGCTGCGAGGTGTCATGGCCAGAAGCACCCGGTCGAGGAGCGCACGGCCTTCCAGGGGGTTGCCGCAGCAGTACCAGTGCACGTTGCCCCACTCGCATTCGTCCCACAGTCGGCGCCTGGGGCCGCGCACGTACTGCTTCCACCGGTCCAGGGCCAGGACGACGTCTCCCGGTTGGAGGTGGTTCCGGGTGCGTTCGAGGCGGGTGATCTCCGCCACCGCCCGCCCGGAGAGACCGTCGATGCCCGGTCTCGCGCCGTATGTCCGGTGCTGCTGCGGGAACGCAGCCCGGAGGTGTCCCGGCCGGTTACGCGGCATGGACCTTTCTGATCGTCGTCATGCGGAACATGCTGCCATGCGGTGCAGGACGAGGACCGGAATTTCACCCGCGGACGGAAGCCGGGCGGGGCGGTGGCTACGGCGAGCCGTTCGTCAGCAGCAGGTAGAAGATCGGACCGCAGTGGAAGAGCGTGGCGGTATCGCTCACCCAGCCGTCGAAGTACACGGGACGGAGGGGCTGCTTGTCCGTGTGGTACTCCGACGAGCGCAGGAAATCGGGCTCCACGGAGGCGAACTGCCACCCCTGCCCGGCACCCCGACCGCCGCTCCCCGCCGGGCCCAGCACCTCGCGAAGGAAGTCTCCGACGATCCCGACGGCCTCGTCCGCAGGCAGATGATGCCTGTACGGGGACGGCGCCTCGGTCAGCATCCAGTGCAGCCGGTCGATGAACTCTTCCTCACGGAGGGAAGCGACTCCTGCTCGGCATCCCTCGCGCAACAGTCCGACCGGGGCGCCTTCCCCTGCCGGGTTCCCGCTCCCCTCCGGATCGTCGAGGAAATCACTCAGGTTGTACCACTCGCGCTGACGGTCGGCCTCGCGCATCATCCGCTCGAACAGGTCGCTCCGCAGGTATGCGTCCAGCAGCCCCTGCCGGTTGTCGACGGTCAGCGACTGGCCGGCATCGGCCTTCAACAGCAAGGTGTTGCTGTTCATCACCACGTCGACAGCCGACAGAAACCGGTCGATCGCGTCCTGGCCCACCTCCGCCAACAGCGACTGCACAATCCCCCCATCCCACAGGCCACCGGCTCCACCAGAGGCATGTCGCGTGTGGTCATCGTGGCGCATGCCCCGAACATTGCGGACTCAATATCCGCACCCCGGGCCCGACCGCGATCCGCAGACGAAGGCCAGCCCTCCGTGAAACTCCGGGTCATCCACCGTCGGCGACGGCACCACCGCCAGCGCTCCGGAACCAGTTCCCGGAACCAGTTCCCGGGCCCGAAGCCCCGGGCCCGAAGCCCCGGGCCCGAAGCCCCGGGCCCGAAGCCGCGCGGACCGTATCGCCCGGGTGCCCCGTGGCTGCCCCAACGGCGTTGTCAGTGGGGCCTCGTAGCGTCGGTGTCATGACGCGAACCGCACACACCTTCGCCTACGCGGCCTCCTCCGCGCTGACCGGAGACGGTACGAACCGGCTCCTCGGCCTGGAGACCGCCGGCGGCCTGACGCCCGCCGGGGCCGAGGCCCACCCCCGGTTCTTCGCCGGTTTCCTGAGCGAGCCCCAGGCCGCCGCGCGAGCGCTGCTGGCCGTCGCCGACGTGGCCGGGGCCCGCTACTTCCGGCGGACCGAGCGGGCCTCGCTCGACCCCGTCGTCACGGCCAACGGCGACCGGCTGCGGTTCGAGTCCTTCTCCGGATGCTGCGGGGTCTACGCCCGCCTCGACGTCCTGCCCGAAGCCCTCCTCGACGCCGACACCGGCCACGGCACCACCAACGTCGACGTCAACAACCCGCTGCGCGAGGCCCTGTCCCGGCTCGCCGGCGACGAGCCGCTGCACCTGCGGGTCGGCCCCGACGAGCTCGCGGTCACCACCCTCGACGGCCCGGTCGTCGAGAAGAAGGTGCCGCTGCCCGACCGCTGGCTGCGCGGCTTCGCCGAGTCCCAGGCCATCACCGCCGGGTTCGACCTGCGCGCCGAGCTGACCGCCGCCGAGGCGGTGCGCTACCTGCGGGCGCTGCCGCGCAGCGCCTCCGGCGGCGGGGCGGCGGGCGGGCCGCTGTGGGTGGTGCCCGCGGGCCGGACCCTGCGCCCCTCCACGCGCCCCGAGCCCGGAGCGGTCTGCCTGCCCGGCCCGGAGCGCCTCGCCGCCCTCCAGCGCGTGCTGCGACAGGCCACCGGCCTGCGCGTGTACGGGCCCGCGGGCGACGGCGCCGCGCCCACCGCCTCCGCCTGGGAGGTCCTGCTGCCCGGCATGCGGCTCACGCTCACCCTCTCCCCGGAGGCCGACCGCGGGTTCTCCGGCGAGGGCAGCGTGCTGGAGGCCCTCGCCACCGACACGGCGGCCGAGGACGCCGAGCTGGTCTCCGTCCTGCTCGCCTGGGAACCCCGTATCGACCCGGCCGACCTCGCCGACCAGTCCGGCCTCCCGGTGGAGCGGGTCCGGGCCGCCCTCACCCGCCTCGGCACGGCCGGCCGGGTCGGGTACGACCTCGCCGAAGCCGCGTACTTCCACCGCGAACTCCCGTACGACGCCCGGCGCGCCGAGCGCCACAACCCGCGGCTGGCCGCCGCCCGCGCCCTCCTGGAGCGGGGCGCCGTCGCCCTCGACGGCGCCGGCACGGCCGTGGTGGCCTCCGGCGAACGGCGCTACCGGGTGCGGGAATCCGGTGGCGCCCTCAGCTGCACCTGCCAGTGGTGGGCCGACTACCGGGGCCGCCGCGGCCCCTGCAAGCACGCCCTCGCCACGCGCATGGCCCTGCGCACCGCGACGACGACCACCTCCTCGGCCCGCACCACCGCGGCCCCCGCCACCCCTCCCGGAGACGCACGATGACCACGCCGTCCGATACCGCGTCCGACCCCGCTCCCGCCACCGCGCCCGACCCCGCTCCCGCCACCACGCCCGAGCCCACGCCCGCCACGCTCGACGTCCTCGCCGCCGTCCGGGCCGGCCGCACCCGTACGCTGCCCGCCCTGCTCGAGCCCCTGGACCGCGCCCGGCGCCGGGAACTGCTGGCCGCGCTGAAGGAGCTGCGCGGTGAACTGCGGGCCGACGGCTGGGCCCGCTGGGAGGAACGGGACCGCATCACCCCGGCCCTGCTGGTCGCCGGCGCCGCCTGCCAGAGCGGTGCGGCCGCCCCCGCCCGCCCGTTCCGCCGCCCGGTCAATCGCCCCCGGCCCCCCCCGCCCCCCCACCACGACCTCGAGCGGCTGGGCCACCGGGACCCCAAGAGGGGCGGCCTC